>JAFECZ010000227.1 GCA_018241905.1 Pseudomonadota bacterium | reverse complement strand
CACACCAGCGCCAGCGAGCGGCCGCCGGGGCCGCCCAGCGGCAGCAGCGCCAGCACCTCGCCGCAGTCGTTGAACCACTGGCGGGCGATTTCGTCGTGCGGGCGCTGCGCGTCGAAGCGCGCCGCAATGGCGTGCTGGGGATAGCGGGTGAGGTCGTAGTGCACGCCCAGGGCCTGGCGGGTGGCGCTGGCCTTGCCTTCGCACACCACCGTGAGCGGCGCGGCCACGGGCTCTTTCACCACCTCGATCATGGGCGAGAAGCGCACCGCGTCCGCCAGGCGCTGCTCGAGCGCGGGCACGTCGACGATCCAGGCCAATGCATCGACCTTCTGCTGCGGCGCGCTGAAGTGCACGCTGCCGCCGTCGTCGCCATGAATCATCATCTCGCGCACGGCGGTGGCGTGCTGTGCGTCGGGCCACGCGCGCAGCGACTCGAGCAGATGGCGCGAGGCGGTGTTGAGCGCATAGGCGCGGATGTCCTCGCGGGCCTTGGCCGCCGCGTCGGTCTCGGGCACCACCAGCGCCACGCGAATGCGCGAACCGGCCAGCAGCAGTGCCAGGGTGCGGCCGACGATGCCGGCGCCGCGGATGCAAACCTCGGGGGGAAGAGCCATCGGGCCATTGTAGGAGTTGGGCTGGCGCCCCGGCCGATGCGAGACAATTGCCTTCCCCCGCCCGAGGACAGTTCTTGTGAACCCTGCCGATTTCGACCTGCAAGCCAGCGTTTCGCGGCTTTTCGTCTACCCCATCAAGTCCTGCGCCGGCGTCGAACTGAAGGAAAGCCTGCTCATCGAGACGGGCCTGGAGTTCGACCGCGCCTGGATGGTGGTGGACGAGGAAGGCGAATTCCTCAGCCAGCGCGAGCTGCCGCGCATGGCCCTCATCCGTCCCACGCTCAAGTACAGCGAGATGGTGCTGCGCGCGCCGGGCATGCTGGCGCTGCACATCGCATTCGACCGGGTGGAAGGGGCGGTCAAGGTCCGCGTGTGGGACGACGAAGTGGCGGCCTACGACATGGGCGACATCGCAGCCCAGTGGTTCAGCGATTTCCTCTCGCAGCCGGGCCAGCCCAAGCGCAAGCTGCGCCTGGTGCGCTTCGACCCCGAGCACAAGCGCCTGTCCAGCCGCAAGTGGACGGGCGAGGCGGATGCGTTGAACCAGTTTGCCGACGGATTCCCCCTGCTGGTGATCAGCGAGGCCTCGCTGGCCGAATTCAATTCGCGCATGCAGGCCGCCGGCCATGGCGCGGTGGGCATGGAGCGCTTCCGGCCCAACCTGGTGCTCTCGGGCATCGAGGCGCACGACGAAGACCGCATCGACGAGGTACGCATCGATACCGGCCACGACGGCGAGAGCGGCCTGGTGCTGCTGCGGCCGGTCAAGCCCTGCGCGCGCTGCACCATCCCCGATGTCGACCCGGCCACGGCCGAGACCGGCACGGCAGTGAACGAGACCCTGCGCGGCTACCGCGCCGACCCGCGCCTGGACGGCGCGCTGACCTTCGGCATGAACGTCATCGTGCTGGAGGGCGTGGAGCAGATGCTGCGCGTCGGCCAGGCCGCTGGGGCCAATTTGCGCTTCGAGTGAGCGGCCGGGGAGGGCGCCGTAAAATCACGGGTTCTCCCCAATCTCCCAGAAGAAAGCTAGCGCCATGAGCCTCCAGTGCGGCATCGTCGGCCTGCCCAACGTCGGCAAGTCCACTCTTTTCAACGCCCTGACCAAGGCTGGCATCGCGGCGGAAAACTATCCCTTCTGCACCATCGAGCCCAATGTGGGCGTGGTGGAAGTGCCCGATCCGCGCCTGGCCCAGCTCTCTGAAATCGTCAAGCCCGAGCGCGTGGTGCCGGCCATCGTCGAGTTCGTCGACATCGCCGGCCTGGTGGCCGGAGCCAGCACCGGCGAAGGCCTGGGCAACAAGTTCCTGGCGCACATCCGCGAGACGGACGCCATCGTGAACGTGGTGCGCTGCTTCGACGACGTGAACGTGGTGCACGTGGCCGGCAAGGTCGACCCCATTTCCGACATCGAGGTCATCCAGACCGAGCTGTGCCTGGCCGACATGTCCACCGTCGAGAAGGCGCTGGCCCGCAACGTGAAGGTGGCGCGCGCCGGCGACAAGGACGCGCAAAAGCTCGTGGCGCTGCTCGAGCGCTGCCAGAAGGCGCTGGACCAGAACCTGCCGGTGCGTTCCGTCGAGTTCAGCAAGGAAGAGCTGCCGCTCGTCAAGCCGCTGGGCCTCATCACGGCCAAGCCCGCCATGTTCGTGGGCAACGTGGCCGAGGACGGCTTCGAGAACAACCCGTATCTGGACCGCCTGCGCGAATACGCGGCCAAGCAGAACGCCCCGGTGGTGGCCATCTGCGCCAAGATCGAGGCCGAACTCGCCGACATGGACGAGGACGACAAGAAGATGTTCCTGGCGGAAATCGGCCAGGAAGAGCCGGGCCTGAACCGCCTGATCCGCGCAGCCTTCAAGCTGCTGGGCCTGCAGACCTACTTCACCGCCGGCGTAAAGGAAGTGCGCGCCTGGACCATCCACATCGGCGACACCGGCCCGCAGGCGGCCGGCGTGATCCACACCGATTTCGAGAAGGGCTACATCCGCGCGCAGACCATCGCCTTCGACGACTTCATCGCCCACAAGGGCGAGCAGGGCGCCAAGGACGCGGGCAAGATGCGCTCGGAAGGCAAGGACTACGTCGTCAAGGACGGCGACGTGATGAACTTCCTGTTCAGTTCCTGAGCGCAGCAGCGCTGCCTTGCGCAACCCGTCGCGCGCCGATGCATCCTGCGATGCATGCGGCGCGTTTTGTCGCATGGGGGCTGCACATCGGCGCGGGCTTCCTGTAGAAAGCGGACGCCGCGGCCAACTTCGGCCGACGGCAGACCCAACCACAGGCACACCCGCACCCACATGATCACCGTCCATCACCTGAACAACTCCCGCTCGCAGCGTGTGCTGTGGCTGCTGGAGGAACTGGGCCAGCCCTACGAGATCGTGCGCTACCAGCGCGACCCGGCCACGATGCTGGCGCCCGCTTCGCTCAAGTCGGTGCATCCGCTGGGCAAGTCGCCGGTGGTGGTCACCGACGAAGGGCTGGTGCTGGCCGAGTCGGGTGCCATTCTCGAGACGCTCACCGAACACTACGGCCATGGCCGCCTGGCGCCGCCCGCCGGCACGCCCGATGCGGCGCGCTACCGCTACTGGCTGCACTATGCAGAGGGCTCGGCCATGCCGCCGCTGCTGCTCAAGCTGGTGTTCGACCGCATGGAGAAAAGCCCCGTGCCGTTCTTCGTGAAGCCCATCGTCAAGGGCATTGCGGCCAAGGCCAAGGCATCGTTCATCGGCCCGCAGATCAAGACGCACCTGGACTTCATGGAGGGCGAACTGGGCAAGAGCCTGTGGTTTGCCGGCGAGGAATTCACCACGGCCGACATCCAGATGAGCTTTGCGGTGGAGGCCGCGCGTGCGCGCGGCGGGCTCGACCAGAGCCGGCCCAGGCTCATGGCGTACCTGGAGCGAATCCATGCGCGACCGGCCTACAAGCGGGCGCTGGAAAAGGGCGGTCCGTTCGAGCTGGGCTGAGCCATCGGCCGAAGCGGCGACAATCGGGGGGTGGCTCCGTTTTTCGGAGCCTCCTTTTCCTTATCACCCATCACACCGAATCAGGAGCATCCAAATGGGCAACAAGATCGTTACCGAAGCAGACCGCAAAGCCACCCCCCGTCCGACCCCCATGCCCGGCATGGCGCTGGCGCGCCAGGGCACCGGCCAGCGCCGCAGCCTGGAGCGCGGCCCCGCCACGCGCAGCAAGAAGAACGCAGGCAAGCGCGCGCACCAGGGCTGATCCAGCCCGCCATGCCGGCCGCGGGCGCAAGGCTCGCGGTCAGCTTCCCAGGCCCAGCTTGGGCCACATGTAGATGAGGCCGACGGTCATCGTGACGTAGCGCGCGAACTTGCCGATGGCCATGTAGACCACGCAGGGCCAGAACGGCATGCGCAGCCAGCCGGCCACGGCGCACAGCGGGTCGCCGAAGATCGGCAGCCAGGCCAGCAGGCAGGCCTTGGGGCCCAATCGCTCGAGCCAGCCCAGTACCCGCAGGTGGTACTTGGAGTGCGCGTACTTGTCCGCCACCTGGTGCGCGGCATAGCCCATCCACCAATCCACCGCCCCGCCGAGCGTATTGCCGGCCGTCGCCACGAAGATGGCGGGCCAGAACATGCCGGGATTCAGTTGCAGCAGGCCGAACAGCGCAGGCTCCGAGCCCAGCGGCAGCAACGTGGCGGAAATAAAGGAAACCAGGAACAGCGACGACAACCCGTATTCGGGCAGCGCGAGCAGCGCCAGCAAAGAGTCGAACCAATGTTCCATGTAGCGCGGCAGTATAAGAAGCGCCGCGCCTGCGATGCGCCCGGCAGTGCAAATCGTTTCATCCACCGGGATGCGGCATCGCTACAATCGTGCCTCATTTTTCAGCAGTCGAAGTTGCACCGCACCATTTCATGACCCTGCAGATCGGCAACATCGCGCTGGAGAATCGTCTGTTCGTCGCGCCCATGGCCGGCGTGACCGACCGGCCCTTCCGCACCCTGTGCCGGCAGCTCGGCGCCGGTTATGCGGTCAGCGAAATGGTCACCTCGCGCAAGGACCTCTGGCAGTCGCTCAAGACCTCGCGCCGCGCGGACCATGCCGGCGAGCCGGGCCCCATTGCGGTGCAGATCGCCGGTACCGACGCGGCCATGATGGCCGAGGCCACCCAGTACAACATCGAGCGCGGCGCGCAGATCATCGACATCAACATGGGCTGCCCGGCCAAGAAGGTCTGCAACAAGTGGGCCGGCTCGGCGCTCATGCGCGACGAGCCGCTGGCGCTGGAAATCGCAGAGGCGGTGGTACAGGCCGCGCGGCCGCACGGCGTGCCGGTCACGCTCAAGATGCGTACCGGCTGGAGCATGGACCAGCGCAATGCCGTGGCGCTTGCGCGCCGCTTCGAGGCCGCGGGCATCCAGATGCTCACCGTGCACGGCCGCACGCGCGAGCAGGGCTACAAGGGCCAGGCCGAGTACGAGACCATTGCCGCGGTCAAGGCTGCAGTGGCCGTGCCGGTAGTGGCCAACGGCGACATCGACAGCCCCGAGAAGGCGCAGGCGGTGCTGGCGGCCACCGGCGCCGACGCGGTCATGATCGGACGCGCGGCGCAGGGTCGGCCCTGGATCTTCCGTGAGATCGCGCACTACCTGGCCAGCGGCACGCATCGCGCGCCGCCGCTGGTGGCCGAGGTCAAGCGGCTGCTTCTCGATCACCTGAAAGAGCACTACGCTCTCTATGGCGAATACAGCGGCGTGCGCACGGCCCGCAAGCACATCGGCTGGTACGTGCGCGGGCTGGCCGGAGGCGAGGCATTTCGTGGCGACATGAACCGTATCGAGGATTGCGACGCCCAGCTGGCGGCGGTCGCAGCGTTCTTCGACGGCCTGGCCGCCCACCAGGACCGCATGCCGGCGGCGGCCCTGCAAACGACGAACGAATACGACGACGAAGAAGCAAGGGCGGCCTGCTAGTGCCCACGGCACGGCTGGGCATCCCGATAACAATCAAGGCAAGTAGAGAAGAGCATGAGCAAGAAGCAAATCGAGGACTGCGTTCGCAGCAGTCTGGAAGGCTATTTCCGCGATTTACGTGGCACCGAGCCTGACGGCATGTACGAGATGCTGGTCAGCGTGGTGGAGAAGCCGCTGCTCGACGTGGTGATGACCCGCGCCGAGGGCAATCAATCCAAAGCGGCCCAGTGGCTGGGCCTGAACCGCAACACCCTGCGCAAGAAGCTGGTCGAACACAAGCTCCTGAAATAAGAAAAGCCCCCACGCTCATCGCTGCGGCGGCCGGGCGCCAATGACTCAAAGCACAACATGACACTCACCGCACTGATTTCCGTTTCCGACAAGACCGGCATCCTCGAGTTCGCGCAAAGCCTGCACGGCCTGGGCGTGAAGCTTCTTTCCACCGGCGGCACCGCCAAGCTGCTGGCCGACGCCGGCCTGCCGGTGACAGAGGTAGCCGACCACACCGGCTTTCCTGAAATGCTCGACGGCCGCGTGAAGACGCTGCACCCCAAGATCCACGGCGGCCTGCTGGCGCGGCGCGACGTGCCGGCGCATGTGGCGGCGCTGAAGGAGCACGGCATCGACACCATCGACCTGCTGGTGGTCAACCTCTACCCCTTCGAGGCCACGGTCGCCAAGGCCGGCTGCACGCTGGAAGACGCCATCGAGAACATCGACATCGGCGGCCCCGCCATGGTGCGCAGCGCCGCCAAGAACTGGAAGGACGTGGGTGTGCTCACCGACGCGGCCCAGTACCCGGTGGCGCTGGCCGAGCTCGAGGCCAACGGCAAGCTCTCCGACAAGACCAAGTTCGGCTTCTCGGTGGCTGCCTTCAACCGCATTGCCGACTACGACGGCGCCATCAGCGACTTCCTGTCGGCGGTCGATTTCGACGCCAGCCAGGGCCAGCCGGCGCCCGTGCGCGCGCTGTTCCCCGGCCAGAGCAACGGCCGCTTCGTCAAGCTGCAGGACCTGCGCTACGGCGAGAACCCGCACCAGCAGGCCGCCTTCTACCGCGACCTGTATCCGGCGCCCGGTTCGCTGGTCTCGGCCAAGCAGCTGCAGGGCAAGGAGCTGTCGTACAACAACATCGCCGATGCCGACGCGGCCTGGGAATGCGTCAAGAGCTTCGACGTGCCCGCCTGCGTGATCGTCAAGCACGCCAACCCTTGCGGCGTGGCCGTGGGCGCCGACCCGCATGAGGCCTACGGCAAGGCCTTCAAGACCGACCCGACCTCGGCCTTCGGCGGCATCATCGCCTTCAACCGCACCGTGGACCTGGCGGCAGCGCAGGCCGTGAGCAAGCAATTCGTCGAGGTGCTGATGGCCCCGGGTTACACGTCCGAGGCGCTGGAAGTGTTCAAGAGCAAGGTCAACGTGCGCATTCTCGAGATCGCACTGCCCCCGGGCGGCGACACCGACTGGAAGAACGGCCGCAACGCGATGGACGTCAAGCGCGTGGGTTCGGGCCTGCTGATCCAGACGGCGGACAACCACCAGCTGGCGCTGGCCGACCTGAAGGTCGTCACCAAGAAGCAGCCCACGCCCCAGCAGCTGGACGACCTTCTCTTTGCATGGAAGGTTGCGCAGTACGTGAAGAGCAATGCCATCGTGTTCTGCGCCGGCGGCATGACGCTGGGCGTGGGCGCGGGCCAGATGAGCCGGCTCGACTCGGCGCGCATCGCCAGCATCAAGGCCGAGCACGCCGGCCTGTCGCTGGCCGGCTCGGCAGTGGCCAGCGACGCCTTCTTCCCCTTCCGCGATGGGCTGGACGTGGTGATCGACCACGGCGCCACCTGCGTCATCCAGCCGGGCGGCTCGATGCGCGACCAGGAGGTGATCGATGCGGCCGACGAGCGCGGCGTGGCAATGGTCTTCAGCGGCGTGCGCCACTTCCGCCACTGATCGCCTCAGGGCAGCTTGAAGCGGCGCCGAGAATCCCGGCGCCGCTTTTTCATTTGGCCAAGGTGGAGGGCGGCGCGCTGAAGCGCACCTTCAGCTGGAAGCTGATCGCGCCATACAGCCGGTCTT
This sequence comes from Pseudomonadota bacterium, assembly GCA_018241905.1. Taxonomy (GTDB): domain Bacteria; phylum Pseudomonadota; class Gammaproteobacteria; order Burkholderiales; family Burkholderiaceae_C; genus Variovorax. Next base: position 560 of record JAFECZ010000227.1, on the reverse strand, counting down.
GATAGGACGGCACGACGCCCACGTTGAGCCCCCAGTAGCGGCTCTCGTAGGCCACGGTGGGAATCAGCGCCGGGAACCAGCCGCCGTCACGGTAGTGCGGATAGCCGTCGAAGGCGCCCAGCGCCGCGCCGAACTTCAGGCCCTGCCACTGGAAGGGCATGAAGTACGCGCCGACATAGTGCGAGCGTTCGCGGTCGCTGTTGCGAAAGGCGCCGGCCGTGAGCGACCACTGGTCGTTCAGCACGTACTCCAGGCCCAGGCCCCAGTTCTGGTTCTCCAGGTTCTTGTCCCGGTCCCAGTGGTACGAATAGAAGCCGGGGTTGATCCACACGCGCGACAGCAGGTCGTAGGACGGCGCGTCTTCCTGCGCATGGCCCATGGCCGGCCATGCCGCCGCCAGGCTCAGCAGCAGCGGCAGCAGGAGCGAAGAGCGGTGCCCGCGGCGCGTCACGCCGCGCGGCCCAGCTGCTTGAAGATGGCGCGAGCGGCCTCCACCGTTTGAGCAATGTCGTCCGCGCTGTGCGCCGCGCTGACGAAGCCCGCCTCGTACAGCGCCGGGG
>JAFECZ010000226.1 GCA_018241905.1 Pseudomonadota bacterium | reverse complement strand
GCATGCCTTGCTGCTCGTAGCCCGGCTCGCGCAGGCGCGCCGCCAGGTCGACCAGGCCGGGCGCGACGATGCAGCCTTGCGCGTCGATGGTCTGCTGCGCGTTGAAATCCGATGGGATGTTCTTCAGCGCGGCGATCTTGTCGCCAGCGATGGCGATGTCGGCCTGCTCGTCGAAGCCGGAAGCGGGGTCGATGACCCGGCCATTTCGAATCAGGATTTTCATAGGGCTCTATTGGGATGCGGACACCAGACCAGGAGCACCGCGGAACCGGCCTTGCCAGGCCGCTGGTGCTGCCCCCCTTGAGGGAGGATGCGAGCTACACGAAGTGAGCGAGAGTCGGGGGTGGGCCATTTCTATGCTTCGTTCCCTGCGACGATGCTCATCACCGCCATGCGCACGGCAATGCCGAAGGTGACTTGCGGCAGGATGACGCTCTGCTGCCCGTCCACCACCGCCGAGTCGATTTCCACGCCGCGGTTGATAGGCCCCGGATGCATCACGATGGCATCGGGCTTGGCGTGCTGCAGCTTCTCGGGCGTGAGGCCGTAGGTCTTGAAGAACTCCTGCGACGAGGGCAGCAGCGCGCCGCTCATGCGCTCGTTCTGCAGGCGCAGCATGATGACCACGTCGCAGTCCTTGATGCCTTCTTCCAGCGTGTGGCACACCCGCACGCCCATGGGCGCCATGTCGGCCGGCACCAGGGTCTTGGGGCCGACCACGCGCACTTCGGGGCAGCCCAGCGTGGTGAGCGCGTGGATGTCGGAGCGGGCCACGCGCGAGTGCAGCACGTCGCCCACGATCGCCACCGTGAGATTGGAGAAATCCTTCTTGTAGTGGCGGATGGTGAACATGTCGAGCAACCCCTGCGTGGGGTGCGAATGCCGCCCGTCGCCGGCGTTCACCACGTGCACGTGCGGTGCCACGTGCTGCGCAATCAGGTAGGGCGCGCCACTTTCGCTGTGCCGCACCACGAACAGGTCGGCGGCCATCGCGCTCAGGTTGGCGATGGTGTCCAGGAGCGACTCGCCCTTGGCGGTGGACGAGCGCGCGATGTCCAGGTTGATCACGTCCGCCGAGAGCCGCTTGGCCGCGATCTCGAAGGTGGTGCGGGTGCGCGTGCTGTTCTCGAAGAAGAGGTTGAACACGCTCTTGCCGCGCAGCAGCGGCACCTTCTTCACCTCGCGGTCGCTCACGCTGGTGAAGTTGGCGGCCGTGTCGAGGATGTGCGTGAGGATGTCCTTGGGCAAGCCCTCGATGGACAGCAGGTGGATCAGCTCGCCGTTCTTGTTGAGCTGCGGATTGCGCTTGTACAGCACGGACTACGCTCCTTCTTTTAGTTGTTCGATCTTGAGTGCGAAGCCGCCCTGCTCGTCGCGGGCCAGCGACAGCGATTGGTTGGACGGCAGCTCGAGTTGGCCGGCGGCAAAGTTGGCCGCCACCGGCAGTTGGCGGTCGCCCCGGTCGACCAGCACCGCCAGGCGCACGCAGGCGGGGCGGCCGAAGTCGAAGAGCTCGTTGAGCACCGCGCGGATGGTGCGGCCGGTGTAGAGGACATCGTCCAGCAGCAGGATGTCCGCGCCGTTCACGTCGAAAGGCAGGTGCGTCTGCACGCTGGCGGCCAGGCCGCGGCGCGCGAAGTCGTCGCGGTGCATGGCCGAGGAAATGATGCCGGGCGCGCCGGGCAGGCCCAGGTCTTTTTGCAGGCGCTCGACCAGCCACGCGCCGCCGGAGGTGATGCCCACCAGCCTGGTGTCGGGACGCATCAGCGTCCTGACGCCGCGCAGCAGCTCCTGATAGAGCGATTCGGCATCGGGGATGTTGGGGTTCACGGGATGCTCCTCAGAAATTGTTCAAGGATGATGCAGGCCGATGCGGCGTCGGCATCGGCTGCGCCCTCGGCCAGCGCCTCGGTGGTGCTGTAGCGCTCGTCCACCTGGTAGACCGGCAGGCGAAAGCGCCCTTCCAGCTGGCGCGCGAACTTCAGCGCGGCGCGGGTGTTCTCGTGCGGCGCGCCGTCGGGGTGATAGGGCACGCCCACCACCAGCGCGTCGGGCTGCCATTCGCGGATACGCTTCTCGATCTGCACGAAGCGCGCATCGCCTTGGGCGGCAATGGTGCCTTGCGGGGTGGCGTTGGCGAGCATGCGGTTGCCGCTGGCCACGCCGGTGCGCTTGGCGCCGTAGTCGAAGGCCAGAAAGCTTTGGAAATGGGGCGGGACGGAAGGGGGGGTGTCAGGGGGCATGGCCGCTCCCGACATCACAGAGCCCCCAGGCTCGGCGCTGCGCGTACTTCGCCATCCCCCCGGGGGGCGTTCGCGCCTACGGGCGGCCGAGCGGTGCTCATGCATGCCCCGCGTCAGGCGACAACTTCCAGGCCTCGAGGCCCAGCAGCATCAGCGCCTTGCTGTAGCGCTGCGGCACCGGCGTGTCGAAGATGACGGCCGGGTCGGCATCCACCGTGAGCCAGCTGTTCTCGGCCAGCTCGGATTCGAGCTGGCCCTCGCCCCAGGCCGAGTAGCCCAGCGAGACGAGCACCTTGCGCGGGCCGGCGCCGGTGGCCAGGGCCTCCAGCACGTCGCGCGAGGTGGTGAGCTCCAGCCCGCCCGGAATGGTCATGGTGGAGGCGTAGACCGGCTCGGTGTTGTCCGGCGGGTTGGCGAACACCGGCTCGTGCAGCACGAAACCGCGCTCGGTCTTGACCGGACCGCCCTGGAAAACCGGCTCGTCGCCGATGTCGGTCTGGTTGGTGGGCAGTTCGACTTTCTCGAACAGGGCCCGCAGGTTGATGTCGCTGGGCTTGTTGATGACCAGGCCCAGCGCGCCGCGCTCGCTGTGTTCGCACAGGTAGACCACGCTGCCGGCAAAGGCTTCGTCCCGCAGGCCCGGCATCGCAATCAGGAAATGATGCGTAAGGTTGATACGGGCAGAATCGGACGACATGCCGCCGATTTTACTGGCCGTTGACAAAACCTTTCCCCGGGGCCTGATGTGGTTTAGGCGGGACCTGCGTCTGGCCGACAACGCGGCGCTCTTTCACGCCCTGCACGCCTGCCGCGAAGTGGTTTGCGGCTTCGTCTTCGACACCGCCATCCTGGAGGGTCTGCCCAGGGCCGACCGGCGCGTGGAATTCATCCGGGAATCGCTGGCGGAGCTGGCCCAGGCGCTTCAGGCGCGCGGCGGCTCGCTGGTGGTGCGCCACGGGCTGGCCGAGGACGAGCTGCCCCGGTTGGCGCGCGAGCTGGGCGTGCAGGCCGTGTACGCCAACCGCGACGACGAGCCCGCAGCCCAGGCGCGCGACGCCCGGGTGTTCGGCGCCCTGGCCAATGCCGGCATCACCTTCCACACGCACAAGGACAAGGCCGTCTTCGAGCGGGACGAGGTGCAGACGCAGGCGGGCCAGTCCTTTTCGGTGTTCACGCCCTACAAGCGGGCCTGGCTGGCCAGGCTGGACGATTTCTTTCTCAAGCCCTACCCGGTCGACCACTACCTCGATGCGCTGGTGCGCGCGCCCGAGGCGCTGCGCACGCCGGTGCCCACGCTGGCCGAGCTGGGCTTCGAGAAGACCAACCTGGGCGAGCTGGAGATTCCCACCGGCGCCAGCGGTGCCGCGCAGCTGTTCGAGGATTTCTTCGACAAGCGCATCGACCGCTACCACGAGGCGCGCGACTACCCCGGCATCCGCGGGCCCAGCTACCTGGGCATCCACCTGCGCTTCGGCACGGTGTCGATCCGCGAGGTGGCGGCAGTCGCGCACCGGCTCTCGCTGTCGGGCAGCCAGGGCGCCGCCGCCTGGCTGGGCGAGCTGATCTGGCGCGAGTTCTTCTTCCAGATCCTGGCGCACCACCCGCAGGTGGCCGCCGGCAAGAGCTTCCGGCCCGAGTACGACAAGATCGCCTGGCACCACGGCAAGCACGCCGATGCGCTGTTCGACGCCTGGTGCGAAGGGCGCACCGGCTATCCGCTGGTCGATGCCGCCATGGCCCAGATCCGGCAGAGCGGCTACATGCACAACCGCCTGCGCATGGTGGTGGCCAGCTTCCTGTGCAAGGACCTGGGGCTGGACTGGCGGCGCGGCGAGGCGTTTTTCGCTACGTACCTCAACGACTTCGAGCTCGCCTCCAACAACGGCAACTGGCAGTGGGCGGCCGGCAGCGGCTGCGACGCGCAGCCGTGGTTTCGCATCTTCAACCCCGTCACGCAGAGCGAGCGATTCGACCCCGAGGGCAAGTTCATCCGGCGCTACCTGCCGCAGCTGGCCAGGCTTTCCGACGCCGCCATCCATGCGCCCTGGCTGGCCACGCCGGTCGAGTTGGAGGCGGCCGGCGTGCAGCTGGGCGAAACCTATCCCAAGCCCATCGTCGACCATGGCCAGGCCCGCGAGCGCACCTTGCAGCGCTATGCGGTGGTCAAGGAAGCCGCCGCTACCGGCAGCGGCCAGCCGCCGCAAAAAAAACAGCGCCCGGCGCAGCGTTGAACTGCGACGGGCGCCCAGCCTCGGAGCGATGAAAACTCAGGCTTGCAGCGAAACAGCCTCGGCCAGCGTGTAGCTGCGAACCAGGCGCAGCAGCTCTTCTTCCGAGTAGGGCTTGCCCAGGTAGTGGTTCACGCCCAGTTGCTTGGCATGCTCGCGGTGCTTCTCGGCAATGCGCGAGGTGATCATGATGATCGGCAGGCCGGCCAGCGACTCGTCCGCGCGGATGTTGCGGGCCAGGTCGAAGCCGTCCATGCGGGGCATCTCGATGTCCGACAGCACCAGCGCCGGGCGCTCTTCCTGCAGGCGCTCCAGGGCCTGCAGGCCGTCCGCCGCCAGGGCCACGCGATAGCCTTCGCGCTGCAGCAGGCGCTGCGTGACGCGGCGCACGGTGATCGAATCGTCCACCACCAGCACCAGCGGCACCTGCGGCGCGGCCGCCTCGGCCGCCGGAAGAACCGGTGCGCCTGCGGCCGACGAAGCGACGGCGTCCGCGGCATCGGTCTTGCGGGAATCGACCAGCTCGCGCGGCTGCATCGCCCGGGCCTGTTCGCCATGCACCGAAGCCACGGCCACCGGGTTGTAGATGAGTGCCACGGCGCCCGAAGCCAGCACCGAGATGCCGGCCAGGCCGGGCAGCGTCGACAGCTGCGGGCCGAGGTTCTTCACCACGACTTCCTGGTTGCCCAGCACTTCGTCCACGTGCAGCGCCACGCGCTGTGCGGCGCTTCGCACCACCACCACGGTGTTGGCGCGGGCCGGCTGGCGGTCGCTGCGGGCCGAGGACTGCAGCAGCGCACCCGACCAGTAGAAAGGAAGCTCCTCGCCGCCGAAGGTGTAGCGCGCGCTGGCATAGGCCTGCTCGAGCTCGGCGGCGCTCACGCGCTGCACCAGCTCCACCAGGTTGGAAGGCACGCCCACCGACAGCTCGCCGGCACGCATCATCACCACGTGCGTCACCGCGGTGGTGAGCGGCAGCACCAGCTTGAAGGCGGTGCCCTGCCCCTGCGTGCTTTGCGTCTCGATGCGCCCGCCCAGTGCGGCCACGTCGGCGCGGACCACGTCCATGCCGATGCCGCGGCCCGCCAGCTCGGACACCTGCTCCGCGGTGGAGAAGCCCGGCTGGAAGATCAGTTCGGCCGCCTGCGCGGGCGTGACCGCCTCACCCTGCGGCACCAGGCCGAGGGCATGGGCGCGCCGCGCGATGCGCTCGATGTTCAGGCCCGCGCCGTCGTCGCGGAAGCTCACCGACACGTCGTTGCCCTCGTGATGCAGGTCGATCACGATCAGGCCGCTGGCGTCCTTGCCGGCCGCCGTGCGGGCAGCCGCGTCCTCGATGCCGTGCGCCACGCAGTTGCGCAGCAGGTGCTCGAAGGCGGGCGTCATCCGGTCGAGCACGCCGCGGTCCATCTCGATGGAGCCGCCGGTGATGTCCAGGCGCACCTGCTTGCCGGTGTCCTTGGAGGCCTGGCGCACCACGCGGTACAGGCGCTCGGAGATGCCTTCGAACTCCACCATGCGCGTGCGCAGCAGGCCGCGCTGCAGTTCACGCGTCTGGCGTGCCTGGGCACTCAGGTCGTCTTCGGTGGCCTGCACCGTCTTCTGCAGCGAGCGCTGCACGGTGGCCACGTCGTTCACCGACTCGGCCATCATGCGGGTGAGTTCCTGCACGCGGGTGAAGCGGTCGAACTCCAGCGGGTCGAAGGCCTGGGCCGAATCCTTGGCCTGGGCCAGGCGCGACTGCATCTGGCTTTCGGCCTGCACCTCGATGTCGCGCAGCTGCTGGCGCAGGCGGTCCAGGTTGCCGGTCAGGTCGACCAGCGAGGTGCTCAGCTGGCCCAGCTCGGCCTCCAGGCGCGAGCGGGTGATGATGACCTCGCCGGCCTGGGCCACCAGGCGGTCGAGCAGCTGGGTGCGGATGCGCACCACCTGCCCCGCGCCGCTGCGCAGCGGCGTGAGCGAGCTGGATGCGGGAGCGGCCAGGCGCTGCGCCGGCACGGCGGGCACAGCGGCTGCGTCGGACACGCCTGGCACAGCGGCTGCGTCGGACACGGCCGGCGCCGCGTCGGCGGCCAGGGCGGGCTCGTTGGCGGCAGCGGGCACGGAAGCCGAGGAAGGCACGAAAGGCGAGGAAGCCGCAGAAGGCTCCGAAGCCGGCGACACCTGCACCTGCATCGGCGCACTGGTGGGCACCGCCGAGGTGGCGGCCACGGCACGCTGTGCGATCTCGGCCTGCGCGGCGCCGTCGGCGGCGCGCAGGCTGTCGAAGGCGGCCTGCAGCGCGTCGTAGCGCCCGTAGAGTTCCTCGATGGCCTGGCGAGGGATGTTCTCGACGCCGATCAGCTCGACCTCGGACTCCATGCGGTGGGCGCGCTCGCCGAGGCGCATGGCGCCGGCCAGGCGGGCGCTGCCCTTGAGCGTGTGCAGCGCGCGCAGCACGATGGCCCGCTGGCCCATGTCGTCGGGCAGCTCGGCCCAGGCGCGCAGCGCGTTGGCCAGTTGGGGCAGCAGGTCGGCCGCTTCTTCCTCGAAGATGGGGAACAGGTCGGCATCGACCGCGTCCGCCACGTCCATGGCGTCGTCGGAATCTTCCAGCGCCACGTCGGCCGGGGCGTGCTGTGCGGCCGGGGCCAGGGGCTGCGTCAGGTGCACCGCGGCCTGGACCGGCGGCATCGGCGCGGACGCCAGGTCGCGCAGCGCCTGCAGCGTGTCGGGCGAGGGGTCTTTCAACACGCCGGCGGCGAACTGATGCAGCAGCCGGCGCAGCTCGTCGGCCGCCAGCGCCAGCACCGTGCCCTGCTCGTGCGTGCCGCGGCCCAGCATCTGCAGATGCGCCAGGGCCGACTCGAACTGGCGAGCCATGTCCGACAGGCTGCGGAAGCCCACCGTGGCGGAGCTGCCGGCCAGCGAATGCGCCAGCCCGATGGTCGAATCCTGCACGCGCAGATGCGGCTCCATCGCCCACTCGCCCACTTCGACGGCAAGCTGGCGAGACCACTCGTCGGCCTCGTTGAGGTAGACGTTGTACAGCGCGATGCCGATGCGCAGCGGGCCGATGACCTTGAGCGACTCGTCCGCCGGCACGGCGGCCAGCAGCTCGTTGGCCTGCTCGGCGGCAGGCGCTTCTTCTTGATCGGCAGGCTTGCCAGCGCTTGCAGGCACCACGCCCGCTGCGGCAGCCTGCTCGGCGGCAAAGGCTTCGTAGTCGAACGCGGGCAGTTCCTCGGCCGCCGCGGGAGCCGCCGGTGCGGCATCGGCCGCCGGGACTGCGCGCAGCTCGAACGGATCGGCCAGTGCCGTGGGTTCGAAACCCGGCTCGGCGGCTTCGGCCGGCGCCACGGGCTCGGCCAGGAAATCGATGTGCACGTCCAGCGGTTGCGGCTCGGCCGTGCGGGGAATCGTCTCGCCCTCGAAATCGAGGAAGTCGGTGGACGGAAAGTCCGCCAGGTCGTGCGTCTCGAAGGGGTCGGGCTGGGCGGCGGCCGGCGCTGCGGGTTCGGCGGCTTCGGGGGTCAGCTCGAGCGGCGGCAGGGGCAACTCGGCGGCCGGGGCCGCGGGCTCGGAGAAAGCCGAGGGCTCGAGCTCCAGGTCGGGCAGCTGCTCGAAGTCCGGCAGCGGCGGCAGGTCGGCGGCGGGCGAAGCCGGCGCCCAGGCCGGCTCCAGCGGCACGGGCGACGAAGGCTCGGCAAACGAAGCCGGCTCGGCTGCGATCTGCCGGGCCGCGGCGGCCAGCGCCAGCGAGTTGACCGAGGGC
>JAFECZ010000225.1 GCA_018241905.1 Pseudomonadota bacterium | reverse complement strand
GGAGGACAGGGCTACGGGAACATCGAGCGTCACCTCGCCAGTCGTGCGGCGATCCGGAGAGCTGGAGCCGGTCGTCTCCTTGAGAACCGCATAGCCGCTGTCCGGGTTCGGGTAGCGGACGTTGAGCTTGTAGGGGATCTCGCTCGTTTGCTCGCGCCGGGTGCTTTCGGGCACTTGCGTGAGGTCATTGAGGGTGAGGGTCTTGACGACCGCTTTCCCGCGCTTGGGGTGGTAGATCTTCTTGTCGTGGCAGCTCTTGTCGAAGAAGTACGCCATGCGCAGGGAATCGACCGCATCGGCAGCCGTGTACCCAGCACTGGACAGCCCGTAGCCGCGGACCGTGTCGGTCAGCTCGCTGACATCGAACTTGAGGGACTTCAAGCCGCAGCGTGCGTAGAGGTCGGAAACAATCGCAGCCAGGTTAGTCACTTCGCCGCCTGCCGACATCACGTACTCGAAACGCATCACGTCTCGGCCGCACTGGACGAAACACCCCGTGTTCGTGAACACGACCCGAGTGCCGTAGTTGTTGAACTGGTTGAGTCGCGTATCGGTATAGGTCGCCAGCAATGACCAATCGCTGACCCTGCGAACCTGCATGTATCCACCGGACCCAAGATCCGCATACACGAAGACCGCGATGTCGCCGTCTATCCCAAATCCATGGAAGTTCGTGACTGAGAACGGGAGAAGCTCGCTCGACTCAAAAGACAAGTTCAGGTCATAGGTCGACAGCCGAAACTCGTCGTTGATGACGCGCATCTTGTTGTCTCGGCCAAGATGCATGTAGAACTCATTGCCAGGCGTGGCGCAGATCCCTCCGACTGCACCATCTGCAACCGTCGGGAACGCGTTGGCCCCCAGGCTCCACCGACAGATGTTGTTGTAGTTGACACCCTTTCGTGAAGGGCTCCCAAGATACACATGGGTAGACGTGAACCAAAGGCGACGCTGATTGTGGTCGCCAAAGCTGAACCAATCGTTTGCCGCGCTTCCATCGGGAACCAAGATAGCCTGCAAAGCCCCGCTATTCGTCAGGAAGAGCCTCGGGTAGCCGAAGCCGCTGACGGCATCGCTACAAAGTGCATAGCTGCCGTAGTACCCAAGAAACTGAATACCCCCAACCCCCGGCGTGATGGTGCCGCCATTCGTCCAGTCCCCATTGAGCGAAATGGTCCTCGTGGATGTCTGCGTTACGCTTTCATCGACTGTCACCATGTAGTAAGGCGTGTGGGTGACGACGCTTTGATTTCCGTGGACAGTCCCAACTTCCACGCCGACACCGCCAAGCGGATTCATAAACACCGGAAACCGAACCGGCTCACCGACCGTGAAGGTTTCGATCACGGTGCTGCCAGTCATCGGGTTCACCGCTCCCGGCGCCAGATACTCCGCGACCTCGAACTTGTATTGCGAGATCGCCCCCTGGAGATTGGTGACGTTCTCCGTGTCGAACACCATGTAGCAGGAGCCGCGGTGCGCAGTGGTGTCAGGATCGAGGAGTTCCAGCGTGGGGTCTGGAAGTTGAGTCTCATCACCCGCGTAGAAGCGCTTGTTGACCATCCACCGGGCGGATTCAGCCAACATCCCGGAGCCCGGCGTCACGTCGTAGACAAGCTTGTTGTCCTGCCAGACCCGAAGCAAACCACCAACCGGCCCTTCGCAGATGCCGACAGCGAAGGTGCGATAGGCCTCTTCACGCTTGAACTTCGCGCCGCCCTTGCCCTGGCTTTCGCTGACCTCCTTCTTGATCAGCGGGCCGCGCTGGATCACGTTGCCGGTACACGGCCAGGTGCCGTAGACCACATTGCGGGGAACGCCCTCGGCAACGGTCTGCGCACCCGTTTCGTTGATGCGCGGACCTTGGATGGTGGTCGGGTCGACAGCCGAGCCGATCATGGCGCCGGCCATCGCCCCGAGCTGGGGATAGCCGAAGTACGCGCCGACGACCGTCCCGACGACGGTCAATGCGAGACGAGTGCTCATGCCGCCCAGTCCTCCAGGCCAGGGATGGCATAGGCGCCCACAACGCGCTCCGTCCAGGGGCGATCAAAACGCATCTCGACCACCGACGCGGGCGCGCTCGGGCCCAGCGCATGGATGAGCGAGAGGTGCCCGGGATAGACGCTGTCGCCGACGATGGCGAAGTGCTGGGGCTGCCGCGCAACCCGAAGCAACAGGAAGTCGCCAGGCTGCAGGCGGTTAACCTGCACGGGCGTCAGGCGCTCATCACAGACCCGCTTCATCATTGCGCCGTTCGGGCGGTGGTAGACGAGCGCGGCCTCGGGCAGCTGCGATTCGTAGCCGTCAGGGAGAACGCCGATGGCCGACAGGACGCCGCGCACGAACCCGTAGCAGTCCGTCGCCACGCCCTTCTCCGCGTGCTGGTCAACGAAGCGGGTGCCGATCCACGACCGGGCTTCTGCGACGATGTGCGCGCGCGTGATTGGGCTGCCGTCCTGGCGCTGCATGTTGAGCGGGATCTCGGGGATGTCAAAGATTGGCTGCATCGAGCATCTCCTGATGGCCCTCGCCCAGCGGGCGGCCCAAGTAGTCAGTCAGCACGGAAAGGGGCTCGCAGCCGAGCCACTTCTGGATCGAAAGGAACATGGCGCCCGTCTCACCGACAGGAGCTGCGGTGCCGTGGACATCGGTGTGGTTGATGCGGATGCCGCTGCCGCGATTCAGGCGCTGGACGCGCTCATCGCATCGCCCAGCGTAGACATCCTTGCCGTTGACGTGGAGCCGTAGAACTCCAGCCACTGGCACTTCGATGGTGTCGGCGTGCGGGTGGACATGGTCGGGAATGACGAACCCGGGAGGTACGCAGCACAGCTCAACCTGAAACGTCGAATCCCTGTAGAGGCACGCCACCATGGCGCCGTCTGTATGGGCCAGCGAACTCGCGCCGGACAAGCACCCGGGGCCGCTCAACCAGTGCTCTGCGAACGCCTGCAGCTCATCATCCGCACCGAACATGGTGCGGAGCTTCTTGGGGGCCGCCATCACGCCGACGCTCCGGGAGTGCTCAGGGAGTCGCCATCAGCAACAGGCGTCTGCCACTCACCGCGGTAGTGCTGCTTCCACTCCACCGTCGAAACGCTGGCGAAGTGGAACTTGCATCCATTCGTGCCATCCGGCGTGCGGGTGCAGTCCGGGCGGATGGTGAAGGTGTCGCCGGTCTTGATGGGATACGCCATCGGGAACTTGAGCGTGATGACGCCAAGACCTGACTGCGCTTCGACCATCTCGCTGCGGCCTGCGTTGTCGCCGGTCAGCCACTCCAGCATGCCGGGGACGTAGGTTCCGGCTGGCATGCTCAGTCCGCTGCAGGTAAACGCGCGATCCGATTCAGCACCCGGGGCGCTGACCGACCTCGAACCCGTCCACATGGAAGTCAGGCTCTTGCCGCAGGGGTGCTTCTGCTCGACCACTCCGCCACCGGTCCCGATGGGTTGGCTGCCGAAGATCGCCCGGCACTGACGCGACCAGTTCTCGACGACCGACTGCTTCAGGAGCTTGGTGAGGTCGGTGAGTTCGAACGTGACCGACAAGCCCCGTTCATCAATGGTCTGCTGCCCGACAACCCCATGCCCGTTCGGCGGAATCCAGTGGCCGTACTCCGGGTGCTCGAAGTCAATCACCATGAAGGTGTATTCGGCGTTGTCGTAGGCCCCGGCGCGCACATCCTTGGCATCCAGGGTCGCGGCAGTGCTGGCAGCCACCAGAGACTTGGCCTCGCTGTTGCCCACCGTCATCGCGGAGGACGCCTGCATGGCGGCTGGCGTGACGCCAACCAGCGCCGAATAGGTCAGCAGCCCGGCGCCATCGTCATAGGCATAGTCGCGGTCCAGCTTCGTGACGCAGAGGGCCGAATAGATTGCCGACGCAGGGACGATCTTCAGGAGAACCGTCAGCGATGCGGCGCGCGAGGCAATGCTGGCCTGCAAACCGGCCGAGATGTTGCGGCTGCCGCTCATGGGGTGCGTGCCTCGACCAGGTCAATGGAAACCTGAGCCAGTTTCTTCAGCGCCAGGGTGAAGGGGTAGTGGTCGCTCGCGAAGCGGACGCGAACATCAAACTCGAAGCTGGCCTTGTAGACGTGACCGCTGACCCAATTCCCAGTGACTGGCACAACCATGCCGGTCTGATCGTTCACAGTCACCGCGAACGGAACCCCGTTATCGGTCACTACGACCGTGCTCGCCACCGGAAGAAGGATGTTCCGTCCAAATGCGGAATCTCCGTCGAAGTCGTAGTACTTGCGAAGTTGGCGGGGCGTGTTGGTGCCGTCGCCAGATCCAAGGGATTCGCCATCGGCGATGTAGTCGCCCCAGTCCTTGAACCGAAAGCTGTCCCGTTGACCCCGAGCAGCGTTGAAGCACATCGCAATCTCGTTCTGAGACGCCGGGTCCAGCACGCTGTAGTCAGCCGTGTACTTGTAGAGCGGCATCGACCAGTTGGCGATGCGAGCCTCATAGCCCCCGGCATTCGGGACGACGGTGGTGTCCCACATAGGGCCACCGGTGAAACCCAAAGCAACCTTCTTGCTCAGGCGCTTGTTGATGAAGGTCATGCATACCTCCGCGCCTGGCGTTGGCGAAGCGCGGTCTTGTCCGCGATCTGAAGGGCCGTCCTGCCATCGGTGTTGCCAGGAACTGTGATGTTGATGTAGCTACTGCCGCCCGAGGATCCGATCTTGCTGTTCGACGTCACGGTGGCATTGCGGCTTCCGTTCATCAGATACTGCTTGCCGTTGACATCCAGAAGTTCGGGGCCGTTCTCGTTGACGCGCCGCATCTCGCCGGGCATCAGCATGCCGCCACTGGCCGCACCGAACAGACTGGAGAGCCAGCCGCCAATGCTTCCAGCCGAGCCGCCAGTGGATCCGAGCAAGCCGCCCATCAACTGCTTGAACAAGGCTTCCGACGCCATGCGGGCGAGTTGGTTCGCAACCTCATCACCGAAGCTCTTCATGGCTTCCTTGGCTGACTTGGCGCCAGAGATGAAGTCGCTGAAGGCATTGGCCCCAGCCTCGCCGATCAGGTTGTTGAACTTGTCAGCAAGCGGGTCTGCAGTAGCCGCCAACTTGTCGAGTTCCAGGCGGGCGCGCTCTGCCTGTTGGACAAGCTTCGGGTTGCCGGAAGCATTTGCGATGGCTTCCTGCGCCTCCACCATGGCGCGCATCTGCTCGACCGCGCCAGAACGGGCCTCCCGCAACTTGATCAGGCTTGAAAGCTCGCTGTCCGCGCCGAGTTGCCGAGACAACTGGATGCGCTCTTCTTGAATGCGCAGACTTTCGGTGATCTGGCCGACCTGCTCAGACTGCTGCCCATACTCCGCCTGGGCCTGTTTGAGCTGCTTCAGGCGGCTGACCTGCGCGAGGCCGGCGGTGTCGCCGTTGGCGGTCAGGCGCTTGGTCAGTTCGCTAAATTGGTCGTCCAGACGGATGCGAGAAGCCGCAGCCATGTTGCCAGTCAGCTCCAGAACTTCGGCATTGACCGCGTTGATCTGACGAGCCAGATCCTCGGCGGCCTTCTGCTCCTTGAACGAAGACTCGACCGCAGCCTCGGCGGCGTCGCGGTAGAGCTTCGCCTTCTTAGACAGCAGATCGTTGATCTTGCCCTGCGCGGCTTCTCGGTCGGTCGCCTTGCCGGCGCGCGCCATGAATGCCTGCAAAGCAGAGATTTCCTGATCGTAGATCGCGGACTGGTTGGAAACTGCTTCCTCCGCGGCGGCGCGCCTGCCGGCGTAATAGTCCTTCGTGGAGATCAGCGCGGCCCCGTTGTAGAGGTCGAGCATCTTGTTGCGCGAGGCCAGGATGTCGCGCTCGTCGTTCGCGGCGTTCTCCAGGGCCTTGAGCTGGTTGTCGAGGATCTTCTTGGTGGGATCGTCGCCCGCACCGCCACCACCCTTGGTCGCACCTTGGAAGTTGAGTTGCTGGCCGGTGCCAGGACGATTCCCGAAGCCGAACTTCGCGGCATTGGCTGCGTCCTGCTTCTGCTGCTCGAGACGAGCGTTGAGCTTGCTGGAGAACAAAGGACGATTCAGGATGTCCTGCATGTCCTTCTGCCACTCTTTGCCGATGGCAATCGAGCCCTTCAGGTCGCCGCTTGCGAGCGCGCCAACCTGGGCCAGCGCCGCGCCGATGGTCTTTCCAGCACCTTCGAACACCCGAATGACACCATCCGCGGCGTCAACCACGAAGGCCAGCGCGCGAACAGCCTTCTCAGCGAAGTCTTGGACCGCCGTGCTATTGGCCAGATCCTTGGTGCCTTTGTCGACGCCAAGAATCTCCTTGATCATGTCCGTGGCCGCGCCCGTGAACGCGGTCATGGCCGGCAGCGCCTGAGTCGCCAGGGCTTGGGCGTAGAGGTTCAGTTCCGCCCGGGACTTGGCCTGCTTGTCGCTGTACTCGTCGGCCTGGGCGATCATCTCGGCCGTCAAGATGACGTGCTTGCCGCCCTGCTCGTCCAGCGCCTTCAGGAACGGCAAAGCGTCGGCGCCTGACTTGCCGAGCAGCGCAACCGCTACCGCCGTCTTGCCCGCACCATCCTCGAAGCCAGCCAACGACGAGGCCAGGGCCACCATCTGGTCCTCAGGCTTGAGTGCCTTGAACTCTTCGATGTTGATGCCCAGCGCCTTCAGGGCCGCGCCCGCGTCCTTGGACTCATCGTCAACGCCGGTCAGATTCTTGGTGAGCTTGACCGAGGCGCCGGCAATGGCATCCATGGAAACGCCAGCCGTCCCAGCAGCAACCGCCAAGGACGCAAGGCCCTCCGCACTTCCGCCCGTCTTCTCGGCCAGGTCTTGGAAGTCGCCGGCCTGCTTGATCAGGGTGTCGAAGGCACCGGCCGCCGTAATGGCAGCAGTTCCAACGGTCGCGAGGCCAGCCACGGCCAGCGCGCCAGCGGTGCGCAGACCCTCGCCAAGCTGCTCGCCGAACTTCCTTGCCTGGAACTCCGCTTTCGTCATGCCGCTGGTGAAGGACGCTGCATCCAACCCCAACGACACAACGAGCGCGCCAAGGGATGCAGCCATTACTTGCGCCTCCCCTGGCCGAGCTTGCGCACGCCAGCGCCAGCCATGTTTCCGAGGCTGAATGCCGCGGCCTGGCTCTCTGTCTCACGATGCTTGGAGAACATGTCGAAGTCGCTCATCCGGGTTTTGTTGCCGTTGACCCTTGCAAGCGTGTCGGTCAACTGAATCAGCAGCAGTTCGAGCCGCCTCGGCCAAAGAGGACCGCGCACCATCCACAAAGTGAATTCGTGCTCGGTCATGGCGTTGACGGCTGCCAACGTCACCCCCAGCGATTCCGCTAGGTCGAGCTTGAAGCGGTCTCGGGGGGTGAGTCGTTTCCCAGTTCCTGGGCCTTCTCGGTCGTGTTGACGGTCGAACCGTCAATGGCACGCGAGAGCTTGGCGATCAGGCTGTTGGGCAGGCCCAGAAGAACGGCCATGTCGTCCGCGTTCTTGCGGTCGAAAACGAGTTCGCCGTTCTCGTCGCACACGGAGTTGGCAACGCCCGTCGCAACCCGGGTGCGCTGGTCCACATCCGGGCCGGCGTCATCGATGTCACCGACGACGGCAGGCCGGATGTAGAACTCGCCCCACTCGGGCACGTCCTTGCAGAGGCGGGGCTTGGGATGGGCGGTGGCGGCGATGCGCGCCTTGATGTCGGCCTTGTTCACGCGCACCCCTTACAGAACGAAGATCTCGCCGGTCAGCTTGATCTGCGTCGATCCGGTCCAGACCTGGCCAACGGCGCCCGTGAAGCTCGACTGCTGGATGCTGCCGATCATCACGATGGTGCCGCCCGCGTTCGGGAAGGTGATGCGGACAGCGACTTCGGTGCCGGCCTTCTTGGCGGTGCGGAAGGCGTCCTGGATGGTGCTGTTCGGCGCATAGTTGTAGTTCAGGGTCAGCGTGCCGGAGTCCGACAGGCCCACCTCGAATTCCTTCGCCGTGGAGCAGACGGTCGTCACGTCGATCTCGTCGGCCGTGCCGTCCTGCTGGTCCGCGCCGGTCAGCTCGCAGAAGTCGGAGTACGTCAGGGGGGTGAACGTGCCGCCGCTGGTGTACGGCGTGTAGCCGGTGGCATCAACGCCGGCCAGTTCGAAGTCGTTCGTGTCGGGGTTGTCGACCACGAACAGCTTGTTGTTGACCTCGGTCATGCCGACGACCGCAGCAATGCGGCCGACAGTGCCGAGCGCCAGGCCGTGGGCCGCGGA
>JAFECZ010000224.1 GCA_018241905.1 Pseudomonadota bacterium | reverse complement strand
GCCCGCCGACGCGCAGGCGAAGGCCGCGCCAACGACCAAACTTCGATTCGAGCGCGGGTACTCCAGGCCGGGCATTGAGAGCCTGCGCGTGGTGCGGCGCGAACAGACCATGAACAACGTGGCCGGGCAAGTGGCGCTCAACGTGGGCATGCTCGTGCTGGGCGGTGGACGAGCTGGCGGCTTGGGGATGTCCAACTTCTCCAAGACCGACCTGGCCGGCGAGCCCATCGAGGCGCTGCAGGGCAACGCGCTGGCGGTGAACCCCGCGATCAGCGACCTGAACGAAGCGCTGAGCAAGGTCGCCACCAGGATCTACAGCGCACGCGCAGCGCAGTCGCATGCCGAGGCGCTCACCGACGGCTCCACGCCCGAAGAGATCGAGAAGGCCGGCATCGTGCAGGCGGAGGCCGACACGCCGCTGTACGCAGGCGCATGGCACCTGGTCTACGAAAACCTCTCGGGCAACGACGAGCTGTTCCGCCTGCGCTTTGGCGCCGAACTCGGCCATGCCGGCTTCATGCGCCCGCCGCAGGCGTGCGGCTACCAGTCCGAGCCGATCGCGTGGACCCGGTGGCAGGCCGACGACTGGAAGGTGCTGCGCGAGGAGCGCGCCAAGGCCGTCGGTGCATGCGCCGAGGTGCTGGGCGCGGCGCCGGAAAAGTTCTGGTGATCGGACTCAGGCCGGCAGGAAGCCGTCCACCGACAGGTAGCGCTCCCCCGTGTCGTAGTTGAAGCCCAGCACCACCGCATCGGCCGGCAGCTCGCCCAGCTTCTGCGCAATGGCCTGCAGCGTGGCGCCCGAGGAGATGCCCACCAGTACGCCTTCCTCGCGGGCGCAGCGGCGTGCCATGTCGCGGGCAGCCTCGGCTTCGACCTGGATCACGCCGTCGAGCAGGCTGGTGTCCAGGTTCTTCGGGATGAAGCCGGCACCGATGCCCTGGATCGGGTGCGGCGAGGGCTGGCCACCGGAGATGACCGGCGAGGCCGTCGGCTCCACCGCAAACACCTTCAGCCTGGGCCACTTCTTCTTGAGCACCTGGGCGCAGCCGGTGATGTGGCCGCCCGTGCCCACGCCCGTGATCAGCACGTCCACGCCCTCGGGAAAGTCGGCGGCGATTTCCTCGGCGGTGGTGCGCACGTGCACATCGATGTTGGCCGGGTTGTTGAACTGATGCGGCATCCAGGCGCCGGGCGTGGCGGCCACGATTTCCTCGGCGCGGGCAATGGAGCCCTTCATGCCCTTTTCGCGCGGCGTCAGCTCAAAGGTCGCGCCATAGGCCAGCATCAGGCGGCGGCGTTCCACCGACATGCTGTCGGGCATCACGAGGATGAGCTTGTAGCCCTTGACCGCGGCCACCATGGCCAGGCCCACGCCCGTGTTGCCCGAGGTGGGCTCGACGATCGTGCCGCCGGGCTTGAGCGCACCCGAGCGCTCGGCGTCTTCCACCATCGACAAGGCGATGCGGTCCTTCACGGAGCCGCCGGGGTTGGAGCGCTCGGACTTGATCCACACCTGCTGCGTGGCCCCCTTGAACAGGCGCTGGAAGCGGATGTGCGGCGTGTTGCCGATGGTGTCGAGAACGTTCTGCGCTTTCATGGACCGGGGCTCCTTCTTCGTTCGTGCCGGGTTGGTTCTTGATTCGAGTCAGCCGGCATTGTGGCGAAGGCGGCGATGCCGCGCGCTGCCGTGCCGGGAAAAAAGCTGTGCGGGGCTGCGCTTCAGCGGCGCGCGCAGCTTGCGCCTTGCCCGGCTTCGAGCGCCGCGGCGCGCCCGGCCGTGTCGGGATGGGTCTGCAGCCATTCGATGTTCAGGTCGGCCGCTTTTGCGCCCTTGGCATCGGCATGCGCCTTGTCCGCCGCCCGCAGCAAGGTGGCCATCGGCGCGAGCGGCTGCTGCGTGGCCTGCATCAGGGCGATGGCGAAGCAGTCCGCCTCGCGCTCGTGGTCACGGCTGTAGGCCAGGGCGGCCAGCAGCGTGCCGCCGGTGGCAGCCAGGCCCGAGGCGTCGCCCAGCACCAGGGCCGAGCCCGCATTGAGAATGCCCAGC
The DNA here is from genome assembly GCA_018241905.1 of Pseudomonadota bacterium. Taxonomy (GTDB): domain Bacteria; phylum Pseudomonadota; class Gammaproteobacteria; order Burkholderiales; family Burkholderiaceae_C; genus Variovorax. Next base: position 6,217 of record JAFECZ010000224.1, on the reverse strand, counting down.
TCGATCACGCGCCGCGTGCCGTGGCGGTAGAGCACGTGCCCTGCCTCGTGGGCCAGCACGCCCATCAACGCCTCGTCGCCGATGCCATCGCGCGCTGCGAGCTCGACCATGGCGTCGGTCATGACGATCACGCCGCCCGGCAGGGCGAAGGCATTGGCGCCCATGCCGGAGCGGAACTGCACCTCCATGGGTGGCGCGTAGTCGGCGCTGGGACGCAGGGTGGCCGGCGCCTGGGCGCTCAGCGCGGCAAAGCGCAACTGCAGTTCGGACTGGCGGGCCCGTGCGATGCGGCTGGGCTTGAGGACGCCCTGCTTTTCCAACTGGTTCAGCGCGTCCTGCGATACGGATCGCTCCCACGACAGCGGAGCGAATCGTGCGAGCTGCCCGGCAACCCACGGCGCGCCCCAGCGCGTGAAGGCCCAGATGACCAGGGCCAGGCACAGCAGCGCGCCGGCAATCAACGGCCAGCGCCGCTGCAGCCGCTGCGCCATGCCGGCACGCGCGCCGCAGGCGTCCAGGGCCTGTTCCCACTTGCGGCCTTCGACTTCCACGCTGCCGTGCAGGCCCAGGTCGACCATCATGCGCGGCGCGGCGCCGGAGGGCTCCCAGGTGTCGGGCCAGCTGAACTCGCCCGGTGCCACGTCCAGCGGCGGCGAGCCCGCCGCATCGAGCGGATGCAGGCGCAGGCTGGCGCGGCCCTTGCGGTCGCCGGCCAGGCGCAGCAGCACGGGGCGGGCCTGGCTGCTGCGCCCGTCGAACCATCGTGCGCGCAGCGTGGCGGCGTCCATGCGCTCAGACGCCGACGATGTCCAGCCCCAGTCCGTCGGCCAGTGCGTCGGAAAAACCGCCTTCGTCCTGCTGGCGCGCCAGCTCGCCCACCAGGCCTTCCGGCGTGCCGCGCAGGTACAGGGTGACCGACTCGCACTTCATGCGATAGACCTTGATCCGCGCAAAGGGCCGGTACAGGCCCAGCGTGACCAGGTTGAGCAGCGCATTGCGGATGCGCAGGCCCATGAAAGCGCCGGTGCGCAGCTTGCACTTGAAGCGCGCCAGCTGGCTCACGCCGGTGTTGTTCCACACGAGCTGGAAGGTGCGCGCCTCGCGCCATGCCATGGCCGGCACGATGGCCAGGAACCACATGGCTGCGCTCAGCACCAGGCCCAGCAGGACGGAACCGCGCAGGTTCTTCACGCCCAGCGTGTAGCCCGCAAAGATGATCGACGACACCGCCCCGATCACCGCGCCGAGCAGCACGGCGACGCCGATGGCCTGCAGCGCGATGCGAAGGTAGGGCCCGAGCGCGACCTTCCAGCGCCCGGCCTGGGCGCCGATACGCGTGTTCATCACGAGCAGGCGGTTGTAGTTGTATTGCAGGAGCGCCAGACAGACGGCGGCCAGCAGTGCAATGGCCAGCATGAGCAACCCGGCCAGCACCGGGCCGTAGGTGCGTACGCTGGCCACGCTCAGGCCCAAGCACACCAGCAGCACCGCCAGCGCAAGCATCGGCCAGCTCGCCAGGTAGAGCGCCCCGACGCCGGGCGCGAAATTCAGGCGCAGGCCGCGCCAGCGCGTGTGCCGCAACCGAAAGCGCATGGCGCTGGCCCACAGCCAGGGCGCACCGAGCACCGCGAGCGCCAGGAACACGTTGCCGAGGGTGCGCGCCAGCCGGTCGTCCGAGCTGCCGGCCAGGTTCAGCGCCAGGTACAGCCCGCCGAAAAGCAGGAAGCCCACCAGCATGCGCTTGATCGGCGCGGTGAACTCCAGGGCGCCGTCGGCCACCTCGGTGCTCTGGTAGAAGTACTGCACCGTGCGCCGGCGCGCCCAGGGGGTGTACAGGCCCAGGGTCAGCACGCCCAGCAGGACGTTGACGATCCAGATGCGGAAGTACTGGCCCTCATGGCCGTGGAAGCGCAGCGGGTGCGCCACGATCTTGAGCTTCGTGTCCGTGTCCAAGTGTTGTCCTCACTCCGTCACAAATGTTTGCTTTTCTCTTCTCCAGGCCGGAGTGTAGAAGGGGCTTGGACGCCGGCCGGTCCGCCTTCTCGTCCCGATTGGGGATAATCCGGGCCGTGAAGCACGCTGGACCGCCGCTGGTGCAAGCGCCGAAAGGCCGCACTGGAGGAACGTCCGGACTGCACAGGACAGCGCAGGAGCTAACGGCTCTCCACCGCGAGGTGAGGATCAGAGCAACAGAGACGAGTCCCGGCGACGCAAGTTGCCGGGGGTGAAACGGGCAATCTCTGCGCGCAGCAACACCAAGTAGGCCAGTTTCGAGGTGGTTCCGCTGAGCTGGCGGGTAGGTGGCATCGAGCCGTCCGGGTGACCGGCGGCCCAGAGTAATGGCGGTCACGCCGGGGGCGACCCCGGTGCACAGAATCCGGCGTACAGGCGGGCTTCACACTTTTCTTCTTCTCGCGTCTCTCGTTCGCAAGAGACCGCATCCCCTCATTCGGCATCAAGACCCATCGGCCCCGCTGGACATCGGTGGGCTGCTCTGCTGCGCGCGATTCCACCGTCCCCTGGCAAACCCTGAGGAGCCGCATCGGGCTTGACCGTAGAATTGACCACTATGTAGACGTATCGTCCATATAGTGGACAAAACACAAGCCACCCCTCAAGAAGACCGGAGCCCCGCGATGCCCTTGGAAAAGAAAGACGCCGAGCCGCTGACCCCCTACCAATATCCCAACCCCGCCGACGCACTGCCCGAAATCGTGGTGCCCCAGGCCATTCCCACCGACGAGCGCCTGTGGGTGCCGCAGGCGGAAAACGTGTGGTTCCGTCCGCTGTGCCTCAACGCCAGCCAGGGCTACTGGATGAACCTGCTGAAGGTGCGCAAGTCGGGCGTGCTCAGCCGCCATCGCCATCCGCAGGCGGTGCACGGCTTCGTGCTCAAGGGGCGCTGGAAATACCTGGAGCACGACTGGGAAGCCGTGGAAGGCAGCTACGTGTTCGAGCCGCCCGGCGAGACGCACACGCTCTACGTGCCGCCCGATGTCGAGGAAATGATCACCTACTTCCAGGTCAACGGCGTCATGTACTACACCGACCCCTGGGGCAAGGGCATGGGCTACGAGGACGTGTTCACCAAGATCGACATGTGCCGCAAGCACTTCGAGGAAGTGGGCCTGGGCGCGGACTACGTCAAGCAGTTCATCCGGTGATGAGCGCGCCACGCTACGAATTCGCCGGCCGCGTTGCCATCGTCACCGGGGCGGCGGCGGGCATCGGCCAGGCCGTTGCACAGCGGCTGGCGCAGGACGGCGCCACCGTGGTCGCGTGGGACTTGCCCGGCGCGCAGGCGCCCGCGCAACTGCTGGCCGGCACGGCGCAAGAGGCCGACGTGACCGACCGCGCGGCCATCGACCGCGCACTGGCCGCCACCCTGCAGCGCTGGGGCCGCGTCGACATCCTGGTGAACAACGCGGGCTTCGCCGGGCCCACCATGCCGCTGGACGAATACCCGCCCGAAGTGTGGCAACGAATCGTCGACGTCAACCTGGTGGGTGTGTTCAACATGTGCCGCGCCGTGGTGCCGGCGCTGCGCCGGTCGGCAGGCGGGCGCGTCGTCAACATCGCGTCGCTGGCCGGCAAGGAAGGCACGCCGAACGCGTCGGCCTACAGCGCCGCCAAGGCCGGCGTGCTGGCGCTGACCAAGTCGCTGGGCAAGGAGCTGGCCACGACCGGCGTGCGGGTCAACGCCATCGCGCCTGCCGCGGTCGAAACGGAACTGCTGCGCCAGATGTCGGCGCAGCACGTGCAGACCATGATCGACAAGAGCCCCATGCAGCGCCTGGGCCAGCCCGCAGAAGTGGCAGAACTGGCCGCCTGGCTGTGCTCCGACGCCTGCACCTTCAGCACCGGCGCCGTGTTCGACCTGTCCGGTGGACGCGCAACCTATTGAGCCCGGTCAACCAAGAGTCACCAAAGAGAGTCAATTCCACCCATCTGGAGACAACATGAAGCACAACACTCAATTCAACCGCCGCCAGTTCGCGGCCACCGTTGCCGCCGGCCTGGCCGCTGCCGCAGCGCCGCGCGCCTTTGCGCAGGGCGCGGACTTTCCGAACAAGCCCATCGAGCTGATCGTGCCCTTCCAGGCCGGCGGCGGCACCGACGCACTGGCTCGCGCCTTTGCGGATGCCGGCCGCAAGTTTCTTCCCCAGAGCATCGTGGTGAACAACAAGCCGGGCGCCAGCGGCGCCATCGGCTGGAGCGACGTCATCAATGCCAAGCCCGACGGCTACAAGCTGGCCGTGGTCACGGTGGAGCTGGTCACGCTGCCGCCGCTGGGCCTGGCCAAGTTCACCTACGAAGACATGGCGCCCGTCGCGCGACTGAATGCCGACCCGGCCGCCATCACCGTGCGCGCGGATGCGCCGTGGAACACGCTGGAAGAGTTCCTTGCCGCCGCCAAGGCCAAGGAGGTCCAGGTGGGCAACGCCGGCAACGGCTCCATCTGGCACCTGGCCGCGGCCGCGCTGCAGGAGAAAACGGGCGCCAAGGTCGCGCACATTCCCTTCCAGGGCGCGGCACCCGCCGTGCTGGCGCTGATGGGCGGCCACATCGATGCGGTCACCGTCAGCCCGGCCGAGGTCACGACCTATGTGCAGGCCGGCAAGCTCAAGACGCTGGCCGTGATGGCCGACCAGCGCTCCAAGGGCGCCTTCGAGAAGGTGCCCACGCTCAAGGAGCGCGGCGTCGACCTTTCCATCGGCACCTGGCGCGGCATTGCGGCGCCCAAGAACACGCCTGCGCAGGTGCTGGCCGTGCTGCGCACCGCCGCCGGCAACATCGCCAAGGAGCCCGCGCTGCGCGAAGTGCTGGACAAGCAGAACCTGGGCTACGCCTACCTGGACGGCCCCGAGTTCCGCACCGCCATGGGCAAGGACGCCGCAGCCTTCAAGCAGCTGATCGAAAAGCTGAACATCAAGACCTGACCCGATCGATGACGACTTACGACAAGGCACTTTTCCGCGGCAAGCGCGCGCTGGTGACCGGGGCCACCCAGGGCATCGGCGCGGCCATTGCCAACCAGCTGGCGGCTCTGGGCGCCCAGGTCACGGCCGTGGGCCTGGACCGCGGCGACGGCTCGCTGGCCGCCGGCATCGAGGTACGCACCGGCGACGTGGCCGACGCGGCCTCGGTGCAGGGCATGCTGCAGGGCATCGACGAGCTCGACATCCTGGTCAACTGCGCCGGCATGATCCGCCGCGGCGCCGAGCACGACCCCGAGGTCTTCGAGCGCGTGGTGGCCGTCAACCTCGGCGGCACCATGCGGCTTTGCGCCGGGGCGCGCGAGGCGCTGCGCAAGCGCGCGGGCTGCATCGTCAACACGGCCTCGATGCTGAGCTTCTTCGGTGGCGGCCTGGTGCCGGGCTACTCGGCCAGCAAGGGCGGCGTGGCGCAGCTGACCAAGTCGCTGGCGCTGGCCTACGCGCAAGACCGCATTCGCGTGAACGCAGTGGCGCCGGGCTGGATCGCCACGCCGCTGACCCAGGCGCTGCAGGAAGACGCCGGCCGCAGCGACGCCATCCTGGCGCGCACGCCGATGGGCCGCTGGGGGCTGCCGGACGACGTGGCGCAGGCCGTGGCCTTCCTGTGTTCCCCGGCGGCGTCGTTCGTGACCGGCGTGATCCTGCCGGTGGACGGCGGCTACCTGGTGGCCTGACGCGCGGCCCGATAATTCCGGGTCGATTGTTCGCTCGTAACGCCTGCTGATGCCGCCCTCTCGCGATGATGCCGCCGGCAAGGTGCCGCCCGCCGTGGCCGGCACCGCCGCCTTCTCCAAGTTCATGCATGTGCTCCAGCTCGTCGCCGACGCGCCCGAGCCCATGGCCATGGCGCGGCTGGTGCAGGCCAGCGGCTATCCGCGGCCCACGGTCCACCGCATCGTGGCGGCGCTGGTGGCCGAGGGCCTGGTGGTGGATCGACCGGGCGGCACCGGCTACGCATTGGGGCCGCGCCTGCTGCAGCTGGCCAGCCGCAGCTGGGGGCGCTCCGAGCTGCGCCTGGCCGCGGGCGACGAACTCAAGCGGCTGCGCGACATCACCGGCGAGACGGTGCACCTGGCGGTGCCCAGCGGCTCGGTCATGGTCTACATCGAGAAGCTCGAGAGCCCATCGGCCGTGCAGATGAGCTCGCGCATCGGCACGACCGTGTGCCTGCATGCAACGGCCGTGGGCAAGGCCTGGCTGGCGCAGCTGGACGAGCCGTC
>JAFECZ010000223.1 GCA_018241905.1 Pseudomonadota bacterium | reverse complement strand
TTCTCGTACGCAAAGCCCTCCTGGCCCTTGTGCCGCTTCATGATGAACTCGCGGGCAATCTCCAGGATGGTGAGCGTGGCCAGGCCCAGGAAGTCGAACTTCACCAGGCCGATGGCCTCGACGTCGTCCTTGTCGTACTGGCTCACGGCCGAGTCGCTGCCCGGCTGCTGGTAGAGCGGACAGAAGTCGGTGAGCTTGCCCGGGGCAATGAGCACGCCCCCGGCGTGCATGCCGATGTTGCGGGTCATGCCCTCGAGCTTCTGCGCCATCTCGACGAGGGACTTGACCTCTTCCTCGCGCTCGATGCGCCGGGCCAGCTCGGGCTCGGCGGCAATGGCGTACTTCTCCTTGTCGGCCTCCGACAGCTCCGCCGGCGGGTACTGGATGGTGACCGGCTTGCCCGGCTTGTTCGGAATGAGCTTGCTGATGCCGTCGCAGAAGGTGTAGCTCATGTCCATCACGCGGCCCACGTCGCGGATGGCGGCGCGCGCGGCCATGGTGCCGAAAGTGGCGATCTGGCTCACCGCGTCGCGGCCGTACTTGTCCTTGACGTAGTCGATGACGCGGTCGCGGTTGCCCTGGCAGAAGTCGATGTCGAAGTCGGGCATGGACACCCGCTCCGGATTCAGGAAGCGTTCGAACAGCAGGTTGTATTGCAGCGGATCGAGGTCGGTGATCTTCAGCGCATAGGCCACCAGCGAACCCGCCCCCGAGCCCCGGCCCGGGCCCACCGGGCAGCCGTTGTTCTTGGCCCAGTTGATGAAGTCGCCCACGATGAGGAAGTAGCCCGGGAAACCCATCTTCAGGATGGTGCCGATCTCGAACTCCAGGCGCTCCACATAGCGCGGCCGTTGCGCATCGCGCTTGGCCGCGTCCGGATACAGGTGCGCCAGCCGTTCCTCCAGCCCCTCGAAGGACAGCACGCGGAAGTACCTGTCGATGGGCATGGGCACGCCGTCTTCCAGCGGCGTGGGAAAGTCCGGCAGGCGCGGCTTGCCCAGCACCAGCGTCAGGTTGCAGCGCTTGGCGATTTCCACCGAGTTGCTCAGCGCGCTGGGCACGTCGGCAAACAACGCCTGCATCTGCGCCGAGGTCTTGAAGTACTGCTCTTGCGTGAACTTGCGAACGCGCCGCTGGTTGCCCAGGATCTCGCCTTCGGCAATGCACACCCGTGCCTCGTGCGACTCGTAGTCGTCCGGCGTGGCGAACTGGATGGGGTGCGTGGCCACCACCGGCAGGTTCAGGCGGGCGGCCAGCTGCACGGCGGCCACCACGTGGGGTTCGTCTTCTGCGCGGCCGGCACGCTGCAGCTCGATGTAGAAGCGGTGGGTGAAGATGCCGGCCAGCTCCAGCGCCAGCTCGGCGGCGCGCGCCTCGCCGTGCGGGCCGCCCTGCAGCAGCGGCTGGCCCAGCGGCCCGGCCTGCGCGCCCGACAGCAAGATGAGGCCCGCATTGAGCTCGCGCAGCCACTCCAGCTTGACGGCCGCCTGCGTCTGGCCCCGGCCCACGTTCTGCGTCCAGGCGCGAGCCAGCAGCTCCGACAGGTTCAGGTAGCCCTGCTTGTCCTGCACCAGCAAAAGCACCCGGGTGAGCACGCCCACCTCGTGGCCCAGGCCTTCGACGAAGATCTCGGCGCCCAGCACGGGCTTCACGCCCTTGCCCCGCGCTTCCTTGTAGAACTTGACCCCGCCGAACAGGTTGTTGAGGTCGGTGATCGCCATGGCCGGCTGCTTGTCGGCAGCAGCGGCCTTGACGATTTCGTCGATTCGGTTGGTGCCGTCGACGACGGAAAACTCGGTGTGCAGGCGCAGGTGGACGAACATGCCTCGATTGTAGAAAAGGCCGGCTCCACGTCGCGAAATTACAATCGCGCCCCTGTGATTGAAGTTCTGAACATCGCCGCCTACAAGTTCGTCGCCATCGAGGACGGCCACGAGCTGCGCGAGCGCATCCTGCACAAGGCCCTCGAACTGGAACTGCGCGGCACCGTGCTGCTGGCCGGCGAGGGCATCAACATGTTCGTGGCCGGCGCGCCCGAGGCGATTGGCGAGTTCCTGGCCATGCTGCGCGCCGATCCTCGCTTTGCCGATCTCGAAGTGAAGGAGAGCTGGTCATTGAACCAGCCCTTCCGCCGCATGCTGGTCAAGCTCAAGCGCGAGATCATCCGCATGGACCACCCCGCCATCCAGCCCGCGGCCGGCCGCGCGCCGGGCGTGCAGGCGCGCACCCTCAAGCGCTGGCTCGACCAGGGCCATGACGACGAGGGCAAGCCGGTTGTGCTGCTGGACACGCGCAATGCCTTCGAGGTGGACTTCGGCACCTTCGACAACGCCATCGACTGGCGCATCACCAAGTTCACCGAGTTTCCCGGCGCGCTGGCCGAGCACCTGGACGACCTCAAGGGCAAGCGCGTGGTGAGCTTCTGCACCGGGGGCATCCGCTGCGAGAAGGCCGCCATCCTGATGCACGAGCAGGGCTTGCCCGACGTGCTGCAGCTCGAGGGCGGCATCCTGAAGTACTTCGAGGAAGTGGGCGGCGCCCACTACAGCGGCGACTGCTTTGTGTTCGACGGCCGAGAGGCGCTGGCGCCCGACCTGAGCGCACGCCGGCAGGACGTGAGCGCCCGCGCGCCCGAAGACCCGCAGCTGGGCGGCAAGCGCGCCCAGGCCCTGCCGCGCGGCTGAAGCGCCGGCGCAGCAGGGGCCGCGGCACGCCTCAGTCGGCGGCCCAGCGCGCCCGGGCGTCCAGCACCACGGCGCGCTTGCCCGAAATGGCCAGCGGATTGATGTCCAGCTCCGGCAGTCGGGGGCCCAGCGCCGCGGCCAACTGCGACACACGCTGGGCAATCTCCGCCAGGCGCCCGATGTCTGCCGGCTGCCTGCCGCGATAGCCGTCCAGCAGCGGGAAGCAGCGCAGCGAGCGCAAGGCGCGCTCGATGTCGGCCACGCTGGCCGGGGCCGGCAGCAGTTGCGTGTCCTTCAGCAGTTCCACCAGCGTGCCGCCGGCGCCCAGCATGAGGAAGGGGCCGAAGGCTTCGTCGTAGACGCTGCCGATCATCAGTTCCACCTCGCCCTTGACCATGGGTTGCACCAGGCAGCCGAGGAAGCGCGCGCCTGGCAAATCGGAAGCAGCCCGCTCGATGCGCTCGAAAGCGGCGCGTACCGCGTCGGCATCGGCCAGGTCCAGCGCCACGCCGCCGATGTCGCTCTTGTGCGTCACGCCATCGGCCACGATCTTGAGCACCACCGGGTAGCCCATGTCCTGCGCCAAGGCCACGGCGCTGCGCGCATCCGGCGCCAGCGCGCCGGCGGCAACGTCGAGGCCGGCCAGCGCCAGCATCTTCTTGGCGTCGTCCTCGCTGAGCATGCCCGCGGGTTGCCGGCGCAGGAAGTCGTGCAGCGCGGCGGGCAGTTCGGCATGCGACGAAGGCGCCGCATCCGGCGATCGCTGTTCGACCTCGCGCAGCCACAGCAGGTCGCGCACCGTCAGCATCGCCTCGTGCAGGCTGGGGAAGAAAGGCGCACCCAGCTCGATCAGCGCCAGCCGCATCTTCTCGGTGATTCCGCTGGCGCTGTTGACCACGAACGCCGGCTTGCCGTGGCGGCGCCCCAGCTCGGTAAACAGCCGCGCGATGTCCGGCATCGACGACTGGGGCGTCATGATGTAGATGCAGCAGCCCACCGCCGGGTCGGCGAAGATGGGTTCGATCGAGGCGTTCATCAGGTCGGCGCGTCCCTTGCCCGGCCCCACCACCGCCGCGCCCATGTCGTAGGGCAGCGGCAGGTTGCTCTCGCTGAAAAATTCGCCCAGCGCCTTGCGCGTGGCCGCACCCAGCTCGGCCGGCACCAGGCCATAGTCGCCCAGCGCATCGCTGCCCAGCGCGCCCGCGCCACCCGAGCCGCTGAACAGGGCCACGCCCTGTGCGGGCGGCAGCGGAAAGGCCAGCAGCGCCTGGGCCGTGAGCAGCATCTGCAGCGCATCGGTCTGCAGCAGCACGCCGGCCGCTCGGCAGCGCGCCGCAAAGGTTTCGTAGGTGCCCGCCATGCTGGCCGTGTGCGATGCCACCGCGCGCGCGCCCTGCGGCGTGCGGCCGGCCTTGGTGATAAGCACCGGCTTGCCGGCGCGGCGGGCGCGCTGCGCAATCGAGAACAGCCGGTCGACCGAGTTGGCGCTTTCCATGTACAGGCAGATGACGCCGGTCTGCGGGTCGTCCACCAGGTAGTCGAAGAAGTCGCAGATCTCCAGGTCGGCCTGGTTGCCCAGCGACACGCAGCTGCTGAAGCCGGCGCCCACGTGGCCTGCGCGCGCAATCATGGCGCCCACCACGGCGCCGCTCTGGCTGACCACGCCGATGCGGCCGGTGGGGATGCTGGTGAACGAGTCGAGCAGCGCCGTGGAGTTCAGCAGCGCCAGGTTCTGGTGGGCATTGAGCACGCCCATGCAGTTGGGACCGATCATGGCGATGCCGGCCTTGCGCGCCACCTCCAGCACCCGCTGCTGCTTGGCCGCGCCCTCGGGGCCGGCTTCGGCGAACTGGGCCGTCACCACCATGGCGGCGCGCACGCCGCAGGCCGCGCACTCGCGCATGGCCTGCTCCACGCCGTCCACCCCGATGGTGATCACGGCCAGGTCGATGGGCCGGCCGATGTCGCGCACGCTGCGGTAGGCCGGCAAGCCCTGGATGCTGCTGGCCTTGGGGTTGATGGGGTAGATCGCCCCTTGGTAGTTGAACTTCTGCAGCAGGTGCAGCAGCACGCCGCCCCACTTGACCACGTCGTCCGACGCGCCGATGAAGGCGATCGAGCGCGGATCGAGAATGGCCTGGATGCCGGCGGTGACGGCTTCGGAATTGGTGGTTGTCGTATTGCTCATCATTGACCGTAGCTGGCGGACATGCCGGCGCGCACGTCCATCTGGACTTCGTAGGGGGGAATCGGATAGCGCAGGCCGTTGCGCGACAGCGCCTGCAGGCCTTGCAGCGCCTTGGCCAACTGCTCGGGCTTGAGCGCCATCAGCAGTTCGTCGTCCGGCACGCCGCCGTAGCGCCGCTCGGGAAAGCACGGCAGCGCCAGGCTGGGCTCGCCGGTGGCCAGCGCGCGGCCCCACGAATCGGCGCAGGCCGACTCGCCCACCGCGCCCCACTCCAACTTCTTGTAGCCCGACCACTGCAGGCCGTTGATCAGCAGGATCATCTGCGCCGGGTTGGCATACACAAGGCAGATGTCGGCCTGCAGCCGGCCGCTGGCCAGCGGCGAGACGGCCATCGCCTGGTAGCGGCCGTACGGCACGCAGGTCATCGCCTTCTGGTGGGCGGCCGCGTCGGCCTCGGTGGCGAACCACACGCCGGCAAAGGGCTTGCCGGCCTGCCAGGTTTCGTCCTGCGGCGCCAGCCCGATGACGGCCGCGCACTGCGCGCCCACCAGGTCGGCCGCGGTGATGCCCACCGTGAAGCCCAGTCGCGCCGCCTGGCCGATGATCTGGTCGGTGGTGTGGATGGCCTTGGGCCGGCGGATCTTCTGCACCGCCTCCATGTCCTCCACCCGCTCGAACATCTGGATGGCGATGGGCGTGGTCTTCAGGCGCAGCAGCGCAAAGAGCTGCTGGGTCAGGACGGCGCCGTCGATGGCCGAAGCGTCGGGTGCTGTTGTCGTCTTGGCGTTGTCATCAGGCATGGCGTACCTCCGAAAGAAATGCCTTGGCCCGCGCGCTGCGCGTGCCGTTGAAGAATGAATCGGGCGACGCGTCGTCGATGATCTGGCCGTCGGCCATGAAGACGATGCGGTCGGCCACCTCGCGCGCAAAGCCCATCTCGTGCGTCACGCAGAGCATCGTCATGCCCTCGCCCGCCAGCTGGCGCATCACGGCCAGCACCTCGCCCACCATCTCGGGGTCGAGCGCGCTGGTGGGCTCGTCGAACAGGATGATGGGCGGCTGCATGGCCAGCGTGCGTGCAATGGCCACGCGCTGCTGCTGCCCACCCGAGAGCTGGCTGGGCGAGGCGTCGGCCTTGGACGCCAGCCCCACGCGGGTGAGCAGCGCCATGGCCCGCTCCCTGGCCTCCTTGTCGGACAGCTTGAGCAGCCGGCGCGGCGCCAGGCAGATGTTGTCCATCACCGTCAGGTGCGGAAACAGGTTGAAGCTCTGGAACACGAAGCCCACGCGCTGGCGCATGGCGTTCACGTCCTTGGCCGAATGGCCGGGCTCGCGGCCTTCGATGAGGATGCGGCCGGAGTCGATGCTCTCCAGCCGCGTGATGGTGCGCAGCAGCGTCGACTTGCCCGAGCCGGAGGGGCCGCAGATCACCACGACCTCGCCCTGGCGGAAGTCGATGGAGATGTTCTTGAGCACCGGGTTGTCGCCAAAGCGCTTGCTCACGCCCTGGAACTCGATGGATTTTGGTTTTTCTGACATCGTCGGTTTCGGGTGATGGATCGGCCTAGGCCGTGGGCGCCTGGGCAGCGGATGCGGAAGCGCCGCGGCGCGGGCTGGCGAAGCGGCGCTCCACGTAGCGGCCCAGCAGGGTCAGCGGGTAGCACAGCACGAAGTACGAGATGCCCAGCAGGGTGAAGATCGGAATGGCCTTGTCGCCCAGCGTGTCGTTCAGGCCCATGAACTCCAGCGTCATCTCGTGCAGGCCGATGACCGAGCCCAGCGCCGTTTCCTTGATGAGCAGCACGAACTGGCTGACGATGCTGGGCAGCATGTTGCGCAGCGCCTGCGGCAGGATCACGTCGCGCATGGCCCGGCCGTGCGACAGGCCCAGCGAACGCGCCGCCTCGTACTGCCCCTTGGGCAGCGCCTCGATGCCGGCGCGGATGGTCTGCGACAGGAAAGCGCCGTTGAACAGCGTCATCACCACCAGCACCACCAGCCACAGCGGCGCGCCCTTGATCGCCAGCGGCAGCAGGAAGTAGACCCACAGCAGGTGAATGATCAGCGGCACGCTGCGCATGTAGAACACGAACAGCTCCACCAGCCGCGCCAGCGGGCGCCAGTGGCTGAGCAGGCCCAGGCACACCGTCAGCCCCGCCGGCATGGCCAGCAGCAGGCCGACGAAGGCCAGGATCAAGGTCATCGCCAGCCCGCCCAGCGGGCCGTCGGGGTAGTAGCCGACCAGCAGCTGCACCCAATAGGTTTCCAGGATGTCCCACATGGCTGTCTTATCGGGCGGGGTAGCGGCGCTGATAGCGCTGGCCCAGGGTGGTCAGCACGATCGCGATCAGCAGGAAGAAGACGGTGGTGAAGGCGTACACGCCCACGCTCAGGAACGACGCGTCGTTGACCGCGCGGGTGACGAAGGCCAGTTCGCCCACGCCCACCATCAACGCCACGGTAGTGTTCTTGGTGATGTTCATGGCCTGCCCCAGCAGCGGCGGCACGGTGGCGCGCAGCGCCTGCGGCAGGATGACCAGGCGGAAGGTGTCGAAGAAGCCGAAGCCCAGCGAATTGGCTGCTTCCGCCTGCCCGTTCGCAATGCCGCGAATGCCGCTTCGGATGTCCTCGGAGATGAAGGCTGACGAATACACCACCAGCGCCACCAGCGAGGCATGGAAGCCCACGTCGTGCTGGTAGAGCGCGCGCTTGAGCGCCTCGGGCAGCATCTCCGGCACCGCGAAGTACCAGAACATCACATGCACCAGCAGCGGAACGGTGCGCACCAGCTCCACATAGGCCGTGGCCGGCAGCCGCACCCAGCGCGCTGGCGCCAGCCGGGCGAAGGCCACCACCATGCCCAGCAGCAGCCCGCCCGCGATGGCGCCGAAGGTGAGCCCCAGCGTCGTCTGGATGCCCTTGAGCAGCATGTCCCGGTACTGGGGCCGGAACATGACGCCCCAGTCGATGGATGCCAAGGCGTCCATGGACTCAGAGCTGCTTGAACGGCGAGAAGGTGAAGCTGCGCTTCATCTTCAGCTCGGAATCCTTGCCGAACCACTGGTCGAAGATCTGCGCGGCCTTGCCGGTTTTCTCCAGGTCGGTGAGCGTGTCGTTCACGGCGGCGAGCACCCGCGCCTCGCCCTTGCGCACGCCGATGCCGATCTGCTGGGTGTCCACCGGCTGGTCGAGGATGCGCCACTTGTCGGCCTTGCCGCCGATCAGGCCGACCAGCGAGGTCTCGTCGCCCACCATCGATTCCACCTTGCCCTGCTCCAGCGCCAGGAAGGCGTTGGCCGGCGAGGGAAAGACCTTCAGGTCGGCGCCGGTGATGACCTTGGGCACCTTCACCTCGTGGTTGGAGCCGCTGATGCCCGCAATGCGCTTGCCGCTCAGGTCG
>JAFECZ010000222.1 GCA_018241905.1 Pseudomonadota bacterium | reverse complement strand
GCCAGCAGCTTGACCAGCGCGTACACGGTGTCGATGTGCGGCGTGGGCGTTTCGGTCAGGCGTGCCAGCTCGGCCACGGAACCCACCAGCGCGTCGATCTCGGGGGCGCGGCCGGCTTCCACGTCCTGCAGCATCGAGGTCTTGTGCTTGCCCACCTTCTCGGCGCCTGCAATGCGCTTTTCCAGCGGCACGCGAAACTCGATGCCCAGCTTGTTGGCTGCGGCCTGGGCTTCGCGCATCATCGCGGCGGCCAGCTCGCGCGACAGCGGGTACTGGCAGATGTCCACCAGCGTTGCGTGTGCCAGCGCGCTGATCGGGTTGAAGGTCAGGTTGCCCCACAGCTTGAGCCAGATCTCGGCGCGGATGTTGTCCAGCACCGGCGACTTGAAGCCGGCGCGGGTGAGCGCGTCGGCCACGCGCTGCACGCGCTCGGTCGTGCTGCCGTCGAGCTCGCCCAGCGGAAAGCGTTCGCCCTCGATGTGCTGCACCACGCCCGGGGCCACCAGCTCGGAGGCCGGATAGACCACGCAGCCCAGGATGCGCGAGGCCGGAATGCCCGCCGCCACGGCACCATTGGGGTCGACGCTGCGCACCGTGTGGCCTTCCAGCGTGCCGCCATGCTTCTGGAAGTACCAGAAGGGAATGCCGTTCTGCATGGTGACCACGACCGTGTCGGGGCCGAAGAGCTTGGGCAGGTCCTTGACGATGGCCTCGAGTTGATGCGCCTTCATCGCCAGGATCACCACGTCTTGCGGGCCGGCTTCGTCGTAGCGGTCCGTGGCCTTGACCTGGCGCGCTACTTCCTCGGTGCCTTCGGCGCTGATCAGCCGAAAGCCGTTGGCGCGAATGGTCTCCAGGTTCTTGCCGCGGACGATGAACGTGACGTCCTCTCCGGCCAGGGCGAGCTTTGCGCCCACCAATCCGCCGATGGCACCGGCGCCGATCACTGCAATCTTCATGAGAGTCTTCCTGCGAGTTTTGAAATCAGGTCGGTGCGCTGCCGTACGGGTTGGAGAGGCGCCCGATGCCGGCGATGTCCACCTCCACGCGGCTGCCCGGCTTCATCGAGCCAACGCCGATGGAGGTGCCGCACAGGATCACGTCGCCCGGATAGAGCGTCATGTCCGTGGAGATGAGGCTCACCAGCTGCGCTACCGAAAATCGCATGTCGCTCACGGGGTAGTTCTGCCGGACCTGGCCGTCCAGCAGCGTCGTGACCACGAGCGTGGCCGGATCGAGTCCGGTGGCGACCACCGGGCCCATCGGGCAGAAAGTGTCGAAGCCCTTGGCCCGCACCCACTGGGCGAAGGAGGCGTCGCGATTGAGGATGTCGGCCACCGTGACGTCGTTGGCGCAGGTGTAGCCGAACACGTGGTCGAGCGCGTCCGCCTCGCTCACTGCGGTGGCGGTCTTGCCGATGACGATGCCCAGTTCGCCCTCGAACACCACCTTGCCGCCGCTGACCGGAGGCTTGATGGTCAGGCCGGGCGCCAGGTAGGAGTTGGGCGTCTTCACCAGGTAAAGCGGCTCTGCCGGCACCGCCAGCTGCAGCTTCTCGCCCAGTGCCTTGAAGTTGTTCCACAGCGCGATCACCTTGGTCGGCTGCGTGGGCGTGAGCAGTTCGATCTCGGCCACCGTGAAGATGGCGCCGGTGGGCGAGCACTCGCCGAACATGTCGCCTTGCCACTCGTGGACCGTGTTGCCGTGCAGAACGCCGAAGCCGGTCTTGCCCGCGTGGCGAAAGCGCAGCCAGCGGCGCTGCGGTGCGGGGGGCGCGTCCACGAATTCGTAGGCGCGGGCCGGCGCGGGGCCGGGGCTGGTGTTGTTGTCGATGCGCACGGTGTGGTCCCTTCAGGCTATGGGTTGCTCAGATGCCGAGTTCGCGTCCCAGCGTCTCGGCCCAGTTGAACGGCGCAGTGGCCATGGGGCCGGCTTGCGCCAGGCGGCGCTTGTGCTCGGCCGTCTTTTCGAGAATGACGCCACCCAGGAAGTCGACGTCGTAGGCGCGCAGCAGATGCGGCTGCTGCGACTCGAGGTAGTAGCGCACGCGGGCCGATGCGTCGGCGCGTTCACGCAGCAGCGACACATAGGTGTCGCAGTCCCAGTGCCAGCGAAGGCCCAGCTCGTTGAAAGCGGCATTGAAGGCATTGCGGTCTTGTTCTTCGTCGAGGTATTGGGTGGGCAGATCGTTGACCATGACCAAGGATTCCTTGTACTTGTGCCGCTGGTTGATGAAAGCGGGAGGCGGAAAAGCGTCGGCACTGAGTGAATCTTGGGCGGGTTGATCGATAAATAACAGTCAAAGTATTTAATTCAGATCATCAACGATAGGTTATGCATTTTGGCGAGCGGCTCACCCTGGGCTGCGCGCGGCAGCCCGGCAGGTCGCAGCCGCTCGCGCGGCGCCGTTCAGATCACTTTCTGTTCGCGCAGCACCGCCACTTCGTCGGCGCTGTAGCCCAGCTGGCCCAGCACCTCGTCGGTGTGTTCGCCCAGCAGGGGAGAGCGGGTCACCTCGGTCGGGCTGTCGCTGAGCTTGATGGGGTTGCCCACCGTCAGGTACTTGCCGCGCTTGGGGTGGTCCACCTCCACCAGCGTGCCGCTGGCGCGCAGCGACTCATCCTCGGCGATCTCCTTCATCGACAGGATGGGGCCGCACGGAATGTCGTACTCGTTGAGGATGTCCATGGCCTCGAACTTGGTCTTGGTCATGGTCCATTGCTCGATGCGCTTGAAGATGGGCTTCAGGTGCAGCAGGCGTGCCTGCGGCGTGGCATAGGCCTCGTCCTCGATCCAGCCTTCCTCGCCGATCACGCGGCAGATGGCTGGCCAGGCGGCACCCTGGGTGATGAAGTAGATGTAGGCGTTGGGGTCGGTCTCCCAGCCCTTGCACTTGAGGATGGAGCCCGGCTGGCCGCCGCCCGACGCATTGCCGGCGCGCGGCACCGCGTCGCCGAACTTGCCGTCGGGGTACTGCGGGTACTCGTGCATGGTGCCGGTGCGTTCGAGCCGCTGCTGGTCGCGCAGCTTGACGCGGCACAGGTTGAGCACCGCGTCCTGCATGGGCGCGAGCACCTTCTGGCCGCGGTTGGTCATGGTGCGCTGGTACAGCGCCGCCACGATGCCCAGCGCCAGGTGCAGGCCGGTGCCGCTGTCGCCGATCTGGGCGCCGGTCACCATCGGAATGCCGTCTTCCATGCCGGTGGTGGAAGCCGCGCCGCCGGCGCACTGCGCCACGTTCTCGTAGACCTTGCAGTCCTCGTACTTGCCGGGGCCGAAGCCCTTGACCGAGGCCACGATCATGCGCGGGTTGAGCTCGTGGATGTGTTCCCACGTGATGCCCATGCGGTCGAGGGCGCCGGGGGCGAAGTTCTCCACCAGCACGTCGCAGGTCTTGATCAGGCGGTCCAGCACCTTGCGCCCTTCGGGCTTCTTGGTGTCCAGCGTGATCGACCGCTTGTTGTGGTTGAGCATGGTGAAGTAGAGGCTGTCGGCGCCCGGTACGTCCCGCAGTTGGCTGCGGGTGGCGTCGCCTTCGCCGGCGCGTTCCACCTTGATCACGTCTGCCCCGAACCAGGCCAGCAGCTGCGTGCAGGTCGGTCCGGACTGGACGTGCGTGAAATCGAGGATGCGAACACCCTCCAAAGCCTTGCTCATCGAGCATCTCCTGTGGAATTGATCATCCGTTCAGCCTCTGCGAGCTTCGCCCGCAGCTTGCGCTCCTCCTGGAAGCGCTCTGTCTCGTCGCGAACCATGGCGACGATGGCGTTGACCTTGCCGTCGCTGCCCTTGAGCAGCGATACGGTGAATGCGATGGAGATGGTGTGCCCGTCCTTGTGCAACGACGGCACCTTCAGCAGGGTGGTGCCGTAGCGGGTAATGCCCGTTTCCATCGTCTTTTCGTAACCGTCCCAGTGGCGCTGGCGCTGCCGCTCGGGAATGATGAGATCGAGCGAGCGGCCCATGGCCTCTTCGCGCGAGAAACCAAAGATGCGTTCGCAGGCGGCGTTCCACAGGATGATGTTGCCGCGCGCATCGCACACGCAGATCCCGTCGCCTGCACCTTCAACCAACTGCCCGAGGTCGATGGCCGGGGCATTTGTCTTGTTGTTGTCGTTCGTGTCGCTCATGTTCAGTCTCCGTGGGGCAAAAGAAAGGCCGGTGCGCACGAAAGCTTGCCGCCCTCGCGCCACCGGCCACATTTCACCGCAAGTCCCTTTCGGGTTAACCCGCGCGGCCGGCTCTGCCGGGCCGCCGGGGGCCCGGCGGGTTCAGGTCAGACGACCTTGTTCTCGTGCATCTTGGCGATCTGTTCCTTGCTGTAGCCCAGTTCGGCCAGCACGTCGTCGGTGTGCTCGCCCAGCAGGGGCGAAGCGGTCACTTCGGGCTTGAGGTCCGAGAACTTGATCGGGCTGCCGATCGTGAAGTAGCTGCCGCGCTCCTTGTGCTCCACTTCCACGATCGAGCCGCTCTTGCGCAGCGATTCGTCGCGCAGCAGTTCGGCCATCGACAGCACCGGGGCGCAAGGAATGTCGAACTTGCGGAAGATGTCCACAGCCTCGAACTTGGTCTTGTCCTTGATGAAGTCCTCGATGGTGGCGAAGATCTGGTCGATGTGCGGCTGGCGAGCCTTGGGCGTCGTGTAGTCCGGATCGGTCTTCCACTCGGGCTTGCCCAGCGCGTCGCAGATGGGTTCCCAGGCGTGGCCTTGCACCGTGAAGTAGATGTAGGCGTTGGGGTCGGTCTGCCAGCCCTTGCACTTCAGGATCCAGCCCGGCTGGCCGCCGCCGCCGGCATTGCCACCGCGCGGCGTGACCTTGCTGGCGAAGGCTTCCATCTCGTGCGGGTACTGGGGGTACTCTTCCAGGTAGCCCACGCGCTCCAGGCGCTGCTGGTCGCGCATCTTCACGCGGCACAGGTTGAGCACGGCGTCCTGCATGGAGCAGGCCACCTTCTGGCCCTTGCCGGTCTTCTCGCGGCCGATGATGGCCGTCAGGATGCCGATGGCCAGGTGCATGCCGGTGTTGGAGTCGCCCAGCGCTGCGGCCGAGATGGTCGGCTCGGAGTTCTCGCCCTTCCACCAGCCGGTGGTCGAGGCCGCGCCGCCGGCGCACTGCGCCACGTTCTCGTAGACCTTCAGGTCTTCGTAGTGGTGGCCTTCGGAGAAGCCCTTGACCGAAGCGTGGATCAGGCGGGGGTTCAGTTCCTGGATGCGGGCCCACGAGAAGCCCATGCGGTCCAGCGCGCCGGGGCCGAAGTTCTCCACCAGCACGTCCGATTCCTTGACCAGCTTCTCCAGCACGGCCTTGCCTTCAGCCGTCTTGGTGTCCAGCGTGATGGAGCGCTTGTTGCTGTTGAGCATGGTGAAGTACAGCGCGTCCACGTTGGGGATGTCGCGCAGCTGCGAGCGGGTGACGTCGCCGGCGCCGGGGCGCTCGACCTTGATCACGTCCGCGCCGAACCAGGCCAGCATCTGGGTGCAAGCCGGGCCGGCCTGCACGTGCGTGAAGTCGATGATCTTGATGCCGCTGAGGGGTTTGTTGCTCATGTTCGTTCTCCTTGAACTTGCCTGGGTTACTTCTTCTTGGCCGTGGCCGGGTTGAGACTGGTGATGCGACCGCTTTCCGTGCCGGCGGTCTCGTCGATGACTGCGTTGATGAGGGTGGGGCGACCGGAGGCAACGGCTTCGGCCAGCGCCTTCTGCAGTTCGTCGGCGGTGGTGGCATGGACGCCCACGCCACCGAAGGCTTCCATCAGCTTGTCGTAGCGGGCGTTCTTCACGAACACCGTGGGCGCCACGTCGGGCGTGCCGCTGGAATTCACGTCGGTGCCGCGGTACACGCCGTTGTTGTTGAACACGATCACGCACACCGGCAGGTTGTAGCGGCAGATGGTTTCCACTTCCATGCCGGAGAAGCCGAAGGCGCTGTCGCCTTCAACGGCGATCACCGGCTTGCCCGTGACCACGGCAGCGGCCACCGAGAAGCCCATGCCGATGCCCATGATCCCCCAGGTGCCCACGTCCAGGCGCTTGCGCGGCTCGTACATGTCGACGATGGAGCGGGCGAAGTCCAGCGTGTTGGCGCCTTCGTTGACGAACATCGCGTCGGGACGCTGGCGCACCTGCTCGCGGATCACCGCCAGGGCGCTGTGGAAGTTCATCGGCGACGGACGCGCAGCCAGCGTCTGGGCCATCTTCGACAGGTTCTTGTCCTTGCGCTCTGCAATGGCGCCGGTCCATTCGGCCGGCGGCTTGGCCCAGTTGCTGCCCATGCCGGCGAGCAGGGCCGACACGCAGGAGCCGATGTCGCCGATCACCGGCGCCTCGATGGCCACGTTGCTGTCGATCTCGGTGGGGGCGATGTCGATCTGGATGAACTTCTTGGCACCCTTCTCGGCGCCCCAGGTCTTGCCCTTGCCGTGCGAGAGCAGCCAGTTCAGGCGAGCGCCCACCAGCAGCACCACGTCGGCTTCCTGCAGCACGTACGAGCGAGCGGCGGCGGCCGACTGCTCGTGCGTGTCGGGCAGCAGGCCCTTGGCCATCGACATGGGCAGGTAGGGGATGCCCGACTTCTCGACCAGGGCGCGGATGTCGGCATCGGCCTGCGCGTAGGCTGCGCCCTTGCCCAGCAGGATCAGCGGACGCTTGGCACCCTTGAGCAGGTCCAGTGCGCGCTTGACCGCATCGGCGGCGGGGATCTGGCGCGGAGCCGGGTCCACGACCTTGATCAGCGAGGCCTTGCCGGCCGCGGCTTCCATGGTCTGCGAGAACAGCTTGGCCGGCAGGTCCAGGTACACGCCACCGGGGCGACCCGACAGGGCGGCGCGGATGGCGCGTGCGATGCCCACGCCGATGTCTTGTGCGTGCAGCACGCGGAAGGCAGCCTTGCACAGCGGCTTGGCGATGGCCAGCTGGTCCATCTCTTCGTAGTCGCCTTGCTGCAGGTCGACGATCTCGCGCTCGGAAGAGCCGCTGATCAGGATCATCGGGAAGCAGTTGGTGGTGGCGTTGGCCAGCGCGGTCAGGCCGTTGAGGAAGCCGGGGGCCGACACCGTCAGGCAGATGCCGGGCTTTTGCGTCAGGAAGCCGGCGGCAGCGGCGGCGTTGCCGGCGTGCTGCTCGTGGCGGAACGAGATCACGCGCATGCCCTCGGCTTGGGCCATGCGGGTCAGGTCGGTGATTGGGATGCCCGGCAGACCGAAGATCGTGTCGATGCCGTTGAGCTTGAGTGCGTCGATGACCAGGTGGAAACCGTCAGTGGTTTCCTGCTCCGGAGCCTCGTCGGCGATGTTCTTGATGGCGCGCGCAATCGCTGGGTCCAGCGCTGCTGCCTGCTTGTCGGTGGTGACTGAAGACATGTCTCTCCTTCTGCGTATTGCTTGAACGGTCAGACTATGATTCGCGCCATGCCTTCGAGGCGTTGACCAAGATCAACTTTCCAAAAAAGGACGTCTGCAAGCGGCTGTTCGGCGACAGGCAAAGAGAAGAAAACACCCCCCATGACCTTGTTGGAAAACCACCCGGAGAAAAACATCATTCGTCTCCAGCTCCGGGAAAACGTGGTGCTCAAGGACCTGAGCGACAGCGAGCGAACCGAGCTGGAAAGCCACCTGGTGGTGGTGGACGGCAACAAGGGCGATTTCCTCTTGCACCAGGGCGTGCGCGAGATGGCCCAGTACTTCATCCTCGAGGGCATCCTCAAGCGCGTGGTCAGCAATGCGGAGGGCAAGGAAATGATCCTGCGCTTTGCCGACGAGCACGAGATGGAGACCAGCTACGCCGCGCTGCGCCTGGGCACGCCCACGCCCTATGGCATCGTCTGCGTGACCAAGGCGCGCGTGGCCACGCTGCCGCTGAAGGAATGGATCGCCTTCCTCAACCGGCATCCCGAGGCCAAGGAGCATTTCGAGTACGCAGTGATGAAGGGCATGAGCGAAATCATGGCCCACACCATCACGCTGCACCTGCTGGATGCGCCGGGTCGCGTGCACCGCTTCATGCGCAAGCACCCGGAGCTGATCGACCGCATTCCGCGCAAGGAACTGGCCTCGTACCTGAACCTTTCCGCGGAGACCCTCAGCCGCTTGCGGGCCAAGGGAAAGATCTAGGCGAACGAGGGCGCGGGCGCGGCCAGCGGCTTGCCCATTTTCTCTCCTCGTTGGATTGGGGGAGCGCACTTGTACCGGGCGCCGGTGAAACCGGCAGTCGGTGTTTGCCCGTGTGCTTGCGCCTGCCCGCCCGGGGGCCCCGTGTCGCCCAGGCGTCAGCCCTTGCGCTGATAGACTGCCGGCCGTTTCCGCG
>JAFECZ010000221.1 GCA_018241905.1 Pseudomonadota bacterium | reverse complement strand
AGTGGCGGTCGGTCAGCGTCATGGTGATGGCGCCGGCCAGCACGGGCATCACGGCGATCAGCAGGTAGGCGGTGATCAGCCAGGTCCAGCAGAACATCGGCATCTTCATCAGCGTCATGCCGGGGGCGCGCATGTTGAGGATGGTCACGATGATGTTGATCGAGCCCATGATCGAGCTGGCACCCATGATGTGCATGGCGAAGATGCCGGCGTCCATCGAGGGGCCCATCTGCAGCGTGAGCGGCGCATAGAGCGTCCAGCCCGCGGCGGGCGCGCCGCCGGGCATGAAGAACGAACCCACCAGCATCACGGCCGCCGGAATCAGCAGCCAGAAGCTGAGGTTGTTCATGCGCGCGAACGCCATGTCGGATGCGCCGATCTGCAGCGGGATCATCCAGTTAGCGAAGCCCACGAAGGCCGGCATGATCGCGCCGAACACCATGATCAGGCCGTGCATGGTGGTGAGCTGGTTGAACATCTCCGGGTTCACCAGTTGCAGGCCGGGCTGGAACAGCTCGGCGCGGATCAGCAGCGCCAGCACGCCCCCCACCATCAGCATGGCGAAGGAGAACAGCAGGTAGAGCGTTCCGATGTCCTTGTGGTTGGTCGCGAAGACCCAGCGGCGCCAGCCCGTGGGCGCGTGGTGGTCGTGGTGTTCGTCGTGCCCGTGGCCGCCAGCGTGCCCGTGGTTGTCGAGGATTGCACTCATGTCGATCTACTTTCTTCTCTGCAACTCTGGGTGGGACTTACTTGGCGCGCTCGGCAACCACTTCGGACGGCTGCACCACCTGGCCGGTCTTGTTCGACCAGCTGTTCTTGGTGAAGCTCACCACCGCGGCGATGTCGGTGTCGCTCAGTGCCTTCCAGGAAGGCATCGCGCCGTTGTTGGCGCCATTGAGCACGATGTGCAGCTGCTTGGTGTGGTCGGTGTCCAGCACGACGGCCGAGCCGTCCAGCGGCTTGATCGGGCCTGCGCCCTTGCCGTTGGGCTGGTGGCAGGCCGCGCAGTTGGCCGCATAGACCTTCTCGCCGCGTGCCAGCAGGTCGGGCAGCTCCCAGACCTTGTTCGGATCGTCCTGCTTGGCGGCGGCTTCCTTGCGCTTGCCGTCCACCCAGGCGGTGTACTCGGCCGCCGAGACGACCTTCACGTGGATCGGCATGTAGGCGTGCTCCTTGCCGCACAGTTCCTGGCACTGGCCGTAGTAGTCGCCCACCTTCTCGGCGCGGAACCAGGTGTCGCGCACGAAGCCGGGAATGGCGTCCTGCTTGATGCCGAACTGGGGCACGGCAAAGGCGTGGATCACGTCGTTGGCGGTGGTGATGATGCGGATCTTGCTGTCCACCGGCACCACCAGGGGGTTGTCCACCTCGAACAGGTAGTTGTCGGGCACGGCGCCCTTGGCACCGCTGTTGGAGACGGCGCGGTGCTCGGGCAGCAGCGTGGAAATGAAGCCCAGGCCCTCGCCTTCGCCCTTAATGTAGTCGTAGCCCCACTTCCACTGGTAGCCGGTCACCTTGATGGTGAGGTCGGCGTTGGTGGTGTCCTTCTGGGCCACGAGCACCTTGGTGGCCGGCAGCGCCATCAGGATCACGATGATGAAGGGGATGATCGTCCAGACCACCTCGACCACCACCGATTCATGGAAGTTGGCCGCCTTGTGGCCCACCGACTTGCGGTGCTTCCAGATGGAATAGAACATGACCGAGAACACGCCGATGAAGATCACCGTGCACAGGATCATCATCGCGTTGTGCAGGAAGTGCTGCTCCTGCGCGATCTTGGTGACGCCGACCGGCAGGTTGAGCTGGCGCACCTCCGGCCCACCGGCCAGGTTGTTGACCGCGTGAGCGGCGGTGCTGAAAGCCGCGCCGGTCGCTACGAGCAGGTTTGCCGCCTTGTACCAAATGCTCTTCATCGTGTTCACTTCTTCATTTTCCAGTTAACCCATCGGCCAGACCGTCGGCTTTGAAGCACCGCACGCCGCGTTGTCTCACGCATTGCGCAGCGCCATGCGGATCTCCCGCGCCAGCGCTGCCCGGAGCTCGGGCCGCACGTAGCGGCCCACCTTTACCGAACGACCCTGGCCCGAGACCTCGATCAGCGAACGGTCGCTGACTTCCGGCTCGATCCGCACCTGGTGCGGCAAGAATTCCGTGCGCTCATGACGTCCACCGTTTTCCAGCTCGACGACCAGCCGCCCCTCCTGCAGCTCGATCATCTCGCCGTCCGTCGCATGCCGGGCATAGGCCACGAAGGCCACGCCGACTGCCGCCAGTTCCAGCCAGGCAAAGGGCAGCACGAGCGGAGCTCCGCGCAGCCAGAAGCCGGCGCCGATGGCCAATGACACCAGACACAGCGATGCGTAGAGCCACGCCAGCTGACTCGGGGTGACCGAGCAGTTGCGCCTCAGGAACCAGCGGATGCCCTGGCTCGAGACGGTGGCAAAACGAAACACGGGATTTGGCACTTGCGAGGTTCAGTTATCGGTGCGTTGGCGGCCTTCAAAACTGTCGTCGCTCGGGCCTGGAATAACGTGGACACAATTCGCGCAACGACAAATTGTAGCTGTGCCATTCACTCGGGTTTGTCTGTATGGACGGACTCTGACAAACGTCCGGCCGCCCCAGGTTTGTTTACCCCCTCGGGGGGTGGGCGGGCCGGGCGCGGCCCGGCCATGGGGACCGATTCAGCCGGTCTTGCCGCGACTGCCCTGCAGCATCGATCGCATGTCGCGCAGCGACACCGCGCTTTCGGGCGACAAGGCGACCTTGGGCTTGGGCTTGAAGGCATGGCCGTAGATGAGCTCGAAGGTCATCGAGATGCGGCCCTCGCTGCTCATCATTGCGGCCAGCCGCTGCTGCAATTGCGCCCGCCAGCCGCGCCCGCGCAGCCCCGGGAAGCGCCGGGGATGGAAATTGCGGCCCAGGGTGCGCAGTTCGGCCAGCAGGGCCTCGGGCGAGCTCCAGGTGAGCTGGATGTGCTCCATGTCCATCACCGGCTCGGCGAAACCGGCGCCCACCAGCATGTCGCCCCAGTCGTGCATGTCGGTGAAATCGTGGCCAACCGGCGCCCAGCCGGCGGCGGCATACAGGGCGCGTAGCTCCGCCAGGGTGTCGGGCCCCAGGCAGGAAAACATCAGGAAGCCATTGGTGGCCACCAGCTTGTGCCACTGCCCGATCAGGCCCTGGGGGTCGGAGGCGCTGTGCAGCGACATGTTGGCCCACAGCAGGTCCACGCCCTCTTCGGGCACCGACTCGGCGCCGAAGCGGGTGCGCGCCGCATTCCAGCGGCGGGCGCTCCACCACGGTTCGGCCAGGGCCTGCGCCGTGGCGGGCTGCAGCGCCGGCTCGGGCTCCACCACGAAGCACGACGCCTCGCGATAGCGCCGCGCCAGCAGGCTGTGCGCTTGCAGGCCGCCGCGCAGGGGCGCCCAGTCGGCCCAGGTGCGCGGCTGGGTCTTGATCCACTGCAGCCGGTCTTCCATGCGCCGGCCGACCTCCTCGTGCAGCCAGGGGGATGCGCCGGCCGGCGGGGTGCGCGCCCAGCGGGCGGCGGCAACGGCATCGATGGTCGGCGGGCGCCGCGTGGACTCGTTCTCATCAGGCATGGGGCGGCCAGTATATTGAGTGCGTCATGGCTGCATCCCTTCTCTTCGCCCGCTGGCGCGAGCGCCTGCCCAGTCGCTGCGCCGTCTGTGCCAGCTGGCCCTCGCGGCCGGTCTGCGAAGCGTGCGTGGCGCGCTTTGCACCACCGGCGCCTCGCTGCCGCAGCTGCGCGCTGCCGGTGCCCGAGGGCGTGGCCCATTGCGGCGAGTGCCTGCGCCAGCCGCCGCCGCTGGACGCCTGCCTGGCCTGCTGCGACTACGCCTGGCCCTGGCCCGGCCAGATCGGTCGCTTCAAGTTCCAGGGCGAAGCGGGCTGGGCCGGCCCGATGGCCACGCTGATGCTCAGCACGCCGTGGGTGGAGCCGGCACTGGACGGCGCGGACATCGTGCTGCCCATGCCGCTGGCCCCGGGCCGCCTGCGCGGGCGCGGCTTCAACCAGGCACTCGAATTGGCGCGCCGCCTGGCGCCAGACAAGGTGGACGCCAGGCTGCTGCTGCGCACCCGCGAAACCACGGCGCAAAGCGGCCTGCCCCGCTCGCAGCGTCTTTCCAACCTGCGGGGCGCCTTTGCGCTGGAGCCGGCACGCGCGCACGAACTGCACGGCCGGCGCGCGGTGCTGGTGGACGACGTGATGACCAGCGGCGCATCGCTCTTCACCGCGGCACAGGTGCTGCGCGAGGCAGGCGCTACGCACGTGGCGGCCATCGTCTTCGCCCGAACCGACAAGCCCGGCGCGGCGGCCTGAGCATCGCCGTGCCGCGACAATCGGCACCATGTTTCACATCGTCCTGGTCGAACCGGAAATCCCGCCCAACACCGGCAACGTCATCCGCCTGGCGGCCAACACCGGCTGCACGCTGCACTTGGTGGAGCCGCTGGGTTTCTCGATGGAAGACCGGCTGCTGCGCCGCGCCGGCCTCGACTATCACGAGTTCGCGCCGGTGAAGCGCCACGCCAGCTGGCAGGCGCTGCTGGACGCCGAGCGGCCGCGGCCGGGCCGCATGTTCGCGCTGACCACGCGCGGCAGCCGCCCGGCGCACGAACTGCGCTTCGAGCCGGGCGACTGGCTGGTGTTCGGCGCCGAGACCCGCGGCCTGCCGCCCGAGCTGCGCGAGGGCTTCTTTCCGCCCGAACAGCGCCTGCGCCTGCCCATGCGGCCGGGTCAGCGCAGCCTGAATCTGTCGAATGCGGTGGCGGTGACGGTGTTCGAGGCCTGGCGCCAGAACGGCTTCGAGGGCGCTGCCTAGGACCCAGGAATCAGGGGTAGCGCCTGGCGACCGACTCTGCAACGCACGCCGGCTTGCTCGCGCCTTCCAGCTCGATGGTCACTTCCCACACCATCTGCTGGCCGTTGTTGTCGATCGGGTCGCTCGACAGCAGCTTCATGCGCGCGCGCAGGCGGCTGCCCACCGGCACCGGCGACATGAAGCGCACCTTGTTCAGGCCGTAGTTCACGCCCATGCGCGACTCCACCACGTCCAGCGAAATGTCGAAGAAGCGCGGCAGCAGCGACAGCGTGAGAAAGCCGTGCGCGATGGGCGCGCCGAAGGGCCCTTTCTTCGCCTTTTCCACGTCGACGTGGATCCACTGGTGGTCGCCCGTGGCTTCGGCAAACTGGTTCACCTGCTCCTGGGTGATGGTGATCCAGTCGCTCACGGCGACTTCCTGGCCGACGCAGGCGGCCAGATCCGACAGGGTCTGGAAGGTCTTCTTGGTCATGCGGTGCACTCTAGCCGCTCGCGCGGCGGCGCCGGTGTCGGCCAGGCGACATGCGGGCGCGGCGGCCCGTCGGCGCTTTCCCTGGGGCTGCGTCTGGAATCGCCCTAGGACTCGATCCATTGGCAGATCGACTGCCACTGCTCCAGGTCGCGCGCCACCCGCCCCGGCGCAATGTCGAACACGGTGAGCCCGCGCGCGGCCAGCTGGACGTAGTTCTGCGTGTCGCGCAGCTCGCCGATCACCGGAAAGCCCAGGCCGGCCACGAATTCATGCAGCCGGTCGGCCGCCAGCGTGCGTGCATCCACGCGCATGCCCACCAGGCCGATCCTGGTCTTGGTCGCGTTGCGCTGGTCCTTCAGGCGGTCGACGAACTCGCGGGTGGCATAGATGTCGAAGATGCTCGGCTGCAGCGGCACGATCACCTTGTCGGCCAGCGCCAGCACGTCCTTGAAGCGCCAGCCGTGCAGGCCGGCAGGCGAATCGAGCACGGCGTGGGTCGTGCCCTTGGGCGGGCGCACCACGTTGCCGTCGCCCTGCGCTTCCCAGGTGGAGATCGGCGCCGCCGCCGCCGGCCGCAGGCCCAGCCACAGGCGGGCCGACTGCTGCCGGTCCACGTCGCCCAGCATCACCGCGTGGCCGCGGCTGGCGTAGTAGCCGGCGATGTTGGTCGCCAGGGTTGACTTACCGACACCGCCTTTGGGATTGGCGACCAGGACCACCGGCATGAGAGGCTCCTCGCTTGGGTTTGGGTGGCGAAATGTTACAGGTCATCGCCCATTCGGGTCGACCGGGCACGCCCGGCGGCCGGTTGCGATATGTTCGCGGCCATGGCAAGCCCCACCAACTCCGCAACCGCGCCCCGCATCTACCTGCTGGCCGCCCATCCGCACTGGCGCGATTCGCACCTGAACCGCCGCATGCTGGAGGCGGCGCGCCAAGTGCCCGGCGTCGACGTCAACGACCTGTATTCCACCTACCCGGACTTCGCCATCGACGTGGCCGCCGAGCAAAAGCGCCTGGCCGGTGCCGACATGCTGGTGCTGATGCACCCGATCCAGTGGTATTCGATGCCGCCGCTGCAAAAGCTGTGGCTGGACGACGTGCTGGCCTACGACTGGGCCTACGGCTCGCGGGGCACGGCGCTGCAGGGCAAGGACTTCTGGCTGGTGGCCAGCACCGGCGGGCCCGAATCGAGCTACCACCCGCAAAGCTACAACCGCTATTTCTTCGACGCCTTCCTGCCGCCCTACGAGCAGACCGCGGCCCTGTGCGGCATGCGCTTCCTGCCGCCGCTGGTCACGCACGGCGCGCGCAGGATGGGCGCCGAGGAACTGGCCGCGCACGTCGACACCTTCGCCGACCGGCTGGCCGGCTACCCCCACTGGCCCGAGATGGACGAGATCGAACCCTGCCCGCGCTGCATCGTGCCGGAATCGGACCGGCCGCACGAAGAAGCTCCCCTTGCCGAGGAAGCCGCCTGACATGACCCCCACGCACATCACTTCGTGTATCGCTGCCCCCCAGAGGGGGCGTTCAGCGCGCTTCGGGCGGCCGGGCGGGCGCTGACATGGAACACGCGCCGACCTGGCTCATCAATTCGCTCATCTACCTCAGCGCCGCGGTCATCGTGGTGCCGCTGTCCAAGGCGCTGGGGCTGGGTTCCATCATCGGCTACCTGGCCGCCGGCATCGCCATCGGCCCATGGGGCCTGGGCCTGGTGAAGAACGTGGAAGACATCCTGCACTTTGCCGAGTTCGGCGTGGTGCTCATGCTGTTCCTGGTGGGGCTCGAACTGGAGCCCAAGCGACTGTGGAACCTGCGGCGGCCCATCTTCGGATGGGGCTCGGCGCAGGTGCTGCTATGCGCGGCGCTGATTCTGGGCGTCGGCCTGGCGGCGGGGATGCCCTGGCGCGTTTCGCTGGTGGCCGCGCTGGGCCTGGCGCTGTCGTCCACCGCCATTGCGCTGCAGGTGTTCGGCGAGCGCAACCTGATGCGCACCAACAGCGGCCAGGCCGGCTTCTCGATCCTGCTGTTCCAGGACGTGGCGGCCATCCCCATCCTCGCGCTGCTGCCCCTGCTGGCCACCGGCGACGACGCGGCCGACGCCATCAGCGGCACGGCCCGCGCGCTGGAGGCGCTGAAGATCGTTGGCGTGGTGGCCGGCATCGTGCTGGGCGGGCGGCTGCTCTTGCGGCCGCTGCTGCGCTGGATCGCGCTCAGCCGCACGCCGGAGATCTTCACTGCCGCGTCGCTGCTGCTGGTGGTGGCCATTGCGGCGCTGATGCAGCTGGTGGGCCTGTCGATGGCGCTGGGCGCCTTCCTGGCCGGTGTGCTGCTGGCCGAAAGCGAGTACCGGCGCGAGCTGGAAACCGACATCGAGCCTTTCAAGGGCCTGCTGCTGGGCCTGTTCTTCATCGCCGTGGGCATGAGCATCGACTTCGGCGTGCTGCTGGCCCACCCCGGCTGGATGGCGGTGGTGGTAATGGGCTTCCTGGTCGTCAAGGCCATTGCGATCTATGGGCTGGCCAAGTTGCTGGAGCTGCCGGTGCAGGAGCGCCCCGTCTTCACGCTGCTGCTGGCCCAGGGCGGCGAGTTCGCCTTCGTGGTGTTCTCGGCCGCCGGCCCCAGCGTGCTGCCGCCGGCCACGGCCTCCTTCCTGGTCGCGGCGGTGGCGCTGTCGATGCTGCTCTCGCCCCTGCTGCTGGTGGCGCTGGACAAGTGGGTGCTGCCGCGCTGGAGCGCCGGCGATGAGCGGGACATGGAGGAAATCTCGGAGCCGCAGAACGCCAACGTGGTGATCTGCGGCTTCGGCCGCTACGGCCAGATCATCGGCCGCATGATGAGCGCCGAGGGCCTGCCGGTGACGGTGCTGGACCACGACCCCGACACGGTGGAGGGCCTGCGCGAGTTCGGCTACCGCGTGTTCTACGGCGATGCCACGCGGCTCGACCTGCTGCGCACCGCCGGCGCCGCCAGCGCCAAGGTGCTGGTGGTGGCGGTGGACGACGTGGAGCAGTCGCTGGAAATCGTCGACCTGGTGCG
>JAFECZ010000220.1 GCA_018241905.1 Pseudomonadota bacterium | reverse complement strand
GAGGCGGCGCGGCGCGCGCTGCTCAGCCAGGGCTACCAGGTCAAGGACGCCACCGCGCAGGACGTGAGCGGCGTCAAGAGCTTCCAGCCCGAGAGCGACGTGCACATGGAGGTCACGCTGCGCGTGGTCTGCGCCAAGGACGCGCAGGCCGCCGCGTCCGGCGCCAGCACCACTGCCTTCGTGACCGCGCTGCAGGACCGCTATGCGCTCAAGAAAACCTCCAACTCGGCCGGGGTGGGCGTGGGCGTCCTGGGCTCGATCTCGCTGCCTTACTCGTCCAGCGAGGATTCGCTGGTCAAGGTGGCCAGCCAGACCGTCACCGACGAACGCTTCTACGAGCGCTTCTATGCGCTGATCGACCGCTACCTGTTGTCGCAGGGTCCCGAGCCGGCGCCGGCGCCGCAGGCGGGCGAAGAAAAGAAGAAGGACGAGGAAAAGAAGGCCGAACAGAAGAAGGACGAGGAAAAGAAGGCGCAGTAGGCAGGGAACGCGGCGCCCTTTTGCTGCTCAAAAGGGCCTGCCGGCCGCTGGCCGGGTAGCATTTCGGCCTGCCATGCCCTTGCGTCGCCCAATTCTTCCCCGCTTTTTTTCCCGTCCGACCGCCGCGTTGGCGGCCGGCCTTGCCGCGCTGGCCCTGGCCGGTTGCGGCAGCACGCCCAAGCCGGTCACCTACGACCCCGAGGGCTTCAGCTCCACCGACACCCACACCCGTGTTTTCGAGGCTTCCGAAGCGCAGACCTGCGAGGCCGCCCGGCGCGCCCTGCTGAGCCAGGGCTACCTGGTAACCACGGCCAACAGCGAGCTGGTCAACGGCAAGAAGGCCTTCCAGCCCGCGCCCGAGGTGCATGTGGAGCTGGACTTCCGCGTGGTGTGCGCCCGCGAAACGGGCGGCAACAAGCGGGCGGTGAACGCCACGCCCTCGCGCACGCTGGTGTTCGTGAGCGCGCTGCAAGACCGCTACAGCCTCAAGAAGGTGAACAACTCGGCCAGCGTGGGGGTGGGCGTGATCGGTTCGGTCTCGCTGCCTTACTCCTCCACCGACGATTCGCTGGTGAAGGTGGCCAGCCAGACGGTGACCGACGAGCAGTTCTACGACCGCTTCTTCGGTATCGTGCAGCGCTACATCGTGGTGGACCCGAGCGAGCCCGAGCCGCCGGTGGCCGCGCCGGTCGCTTCGTCGACGCTCGTGGCCCAGCCGCTGGCGGCCGAAACGCTGGCGCCCTTGCCGCCGGCCGACCAGGCGCAGGCCAAGGTGCCGCAACCCCAGCCGCAGGCCCCGCAGCAGCCTGCGCAGATCCAGATGCGCGCGCCTCCGGTGCCGGTGCAGCCCCTGGGCGAACCGGCCAGCATGCCGGGCAAGGCCGGCTCCGCGGCCGACGCCTCGCACACCGAGGCGGCAGCCGCGCGCAACTAGCCTCTATCGCCTCTACTTACTTCTTGCCCTTCTTCGCGGCGGTCTTGGCGACCTGGGCCTTCTTGCCCGCACCGGCGGCGGCAGCCGTCTCGACCCCCACGCCGGCTCCCTTGCGCCCGGTTTCCTTCTGGTACTGCTCGTAGAAGTCGGCCGCCATGTCGCGCAGCGCGCGGCCGATGTTGGCGTAGTCGTACTCGTTGAGGTTGGCCAGCGACACGCGCCCCGAAGGATGCGGCGTGCCGAAGCCCTTGCCCGGCAGCAGCACCACGCCGCTTTGCTTGGCGATGCGGAACAGCGCCTCGTTGGGCCGCAGCTTCTTCACAGCCCACTTGGCCACGTCGGCCCCATACAGCTGCGCGATGATCTTCTCGCCGTCCAGCAGGTGGTAGTAGTCCACCGAGTTCGGGTCGTGCGGCAGCGGCAGGCCCAGTTCGCGATACAGCGCCTGCTTGCGCCGGCGCACGATCTGCTTCATGGCGTTCTTGTAGTTGTCGCGTTCGTCCATCAGGCAGAACAGCGAGAACAGCACCATCTGCACCTGCACCGGCGTGGACAGGCCCGCCGTGTGGTTCAGCGCCACGGTGCGGCTGTCGGCCACCAGCCGGTCGATGAACTTGAGCTCGCGCGGCGTGGTGGTGATGGAGCTGTAGCGCTCGTCCAGCTCCTTCTTCAGCGGCTCGGCCAGGGCGGCGATCTTGTCGTCCAGCACGTTGCGCTCGTGGGTGGCCACCACGCCCATGCGCCAGCCGGTGGCGCCGAAGTACTTCGAGTACGAATACACCAGGATGGTGTTGTACGGGCACATGGCGAACAGCGACACGAAGTTGTCGGCAAAGGTGCCGTACACGTCGTCGGTCAGGATGATCAGGTCGGGCCGCTTCTTCACGATGCCTGCGATGTACTGCAGCACCTCGTCGGACATGCGAACCGACGGCGGGTTGCTCGGGTTGCACAGGAAGAAGGCCTTCACCTTCGGGTCCAGCAGCTTGTCGAGCTCCTTCTTGGTGAACTGCCAATTGTTCTCCGCCGGCGCGTCGATCTCCACTTCCACCAGCTTGTAGTCGTTCAGGTGCGGGATCTCGATGTAGGGCGTGAAGATCGGCATGCCCAGCGCAATGGAGTCGCCCTGCTTGATGAGGTGGTTCTCCTTCATGCTGTTGAACAGGTAGGTCATGGCGGCGGTACCGCCCTCGACCGCGTACATGTCGAACTTGCCGGCGAAGGGGTGCGTGCCGATCATCTCGCGGTGGATGTACTGGCCCACCACCTTTTCCGACAGGCGCAGGAACCGGTCGGGCACCGGGTAGTTGCAGGCGAGGATGCCCTCGCACATCTCATACAGGAAGTCGCCTTCCGACAGGCCCAGCTGGTCGCGCACGTAGGACACGGCCGAGGCCAGGAAGCGCACGCCCGGCACGTCCTTGTTGCGGTGGATGAAGATCGCGAAGCGCTCCTCGATGCCCTGGCGCTGCGGGAAGCCGCCCACGTTCTTCATGTACTGGTAGGAACGCTCGGCCTCCGTCATCGCGAACAGGCCCAGCTGGAAGAAGCCGTGGCGCGGCAGCGTGGCCAGGAAGTTGGGGTTGCCGCGGCCGGCGTTGAGCATCGAGCGGTTGCCTTCCTTGGCCACCTGGATGAGCGCGTCCTTGAGCTCGAAGGGGCTCAGGGAGGCGAGTTTCTCGAGATCGCTGAAGTCCATGGACATCTCCTTGTTGTGTCGAGTGACGAGTGATGCAAGCGGTGCGTCCGGCGCCATGCGCGCCGGACGCGGACGAGGGGAGAACTAACTAAGCGAAGGCCACCACCAGCGGGCCCAGCAGCGTGAGCAGCACGTTGGCCAGCGCGTAGGTGATGGCGAAGGGCACCGTGGGCACCGAGTTGCCGGCCTTGTCCAGCACTTCGCCGAAGGCCGGGTTGGCGCTGCGCGAGCCCGACAGCGCGCCGGCGAACACCGCCGCGTTGTTGTAGCGCAGCACGTAGATGCCGATCAGCATGGTCAGCAGCAGCGGCACCAGCGTCACGATCACGCCCACGATGAAGATCGTCAGGCCATGGTCGCGCACCGTGGTCACCGCCTGCAGGCCCGACTGCAGGCCCACCACGGCCACGAAGCCGGCCAGGCCCAGGTCCTTGAGGATCTGCACCGCGCCGGGCGGCAGGTTGCCGAAGGTCTGGCGCTTGGCGCGCCACCAGCCGAAGATCAGGCCCGCCAGCAGCGCGCCGCCGCCGCTGCCCAGTGTGAGCGGAATGCCACCGATCTTGGCCGTGAGCAGGCCCACCAGCAGGCCCGCCACCAGGCCGGCGCCCAGGTAGACGAAGTCGGTCTTGATGCTGGGCACCAGCACCGGGCCCACGTGCTGCGCCACGCGCTGCACGTCGTTCTCGGCGCCGAACACGGTGACGGTGTCGCCCGCGCGCACCACCAGCTCGGGCGTCATGGCCAGCGCCTTGCCCTCGCGGTGCAGGCCCACCACGTACACGCCGTGGCGCACTTCGTTGGAGGTGCTGCGGCGGATTTCGTCTACCGTCTTGCCGTCCAGCTCCTTGCTGGTCAGCACAATGTCGCGGTGCTGCATGGTGAGTTCCATGCCGTCGATGCCGTAGACCTCTCGGCCCAGCGAGCCGGCGGTCTTGAGCACGTCCGCCCGGCGGCCCACCACCAGCACGACGTCTTCGGGCTGCAGCACCAGCTGCGGTGCCAGCTCGACAAAACTGCCGCCGCGCTTCACGCGCTCGATGGTCACCGGAATGGCCTTGTCGATCAGCTCGATGTCGGCCACGGTGCGGCCCTGTGCCGGCCCGACTTCGAACAGGCGGCCCACCAGCTCGGGTGCGGCGGCCTGCTGGCCCGGGCCCATCACCTGCAGGCCGGACTGCATCGCGGCCTGGGCCGTGAGTGCGTCGTCGCGGATGCTGCGCCGCATGATCCAGGGCAGCACGTTCACGCACATGATGATCGCGCCGAAGGAGCCGAACACGTAGGTCACTGCGTAGCCCACGGCCACGTTGCCCTGCAGCCGCTTGACCTCGTCGGCCGCCAGGCCCAGCCGGGTGAGCGCGTCACCCGCCGTGCCGATGATGGCCGACTGCGTGAGGCCGCCAGCCGCCACGCCGGCCGCCAGGCCCTTGTCCAGGCCGAACAGCTTGGCGCACACCACCACCGTGAGCAGCCCGGTGGTGGCCAGCACGATGGCCAGGATGATCTCCTTGATGGACTGCTTGCCCAGCGAACGGAAGAACTCCGGCCCGCTCTCGAAGCCCACCGCGTAGATGAACAAGGCAAAGAGCACTGACTTGATGCCCGAGTCGATGGTCACGCCCACCTGGCTGACCACCACCGCCACCAGCAGCGAACCGGCCACGCCGCCCAACTGGAACTTGCCGAACTTGATCTTGCCGACCAGGTAGCCCAGCGAAAGCGACAAGAACAACGCGATTTCGGGAGATCGTTTGAAGATTGCCTCCAACCATTCCATGGCGCGCTCCTTCTTTCAGTCAGTCAGGGTTGAACAATCAGTGCACTTGCACCAGCGAGGCCATCGCCACCACCACCGGACCCATCAGCGGAAGGATCACGTTGGAGATGGCGTAGGTGATCGTGTAGCCCAGCAGCGGCGTGGTGTTGCCCGCCGCGCTCTGGATGGAGCTGAGCGCAGGCGTGCTGCACTGCTGCCCCGCAATGGCGCCCAGCAGGATCGGCGCCTCGATCTTCAGCAGGTAGTTGCCCACCAGCAGCGAACAGACCGCCGGCAGCACCGCGATGGCCACGCCCATCAGCGGCAGCGTGATGCCGTACTGGCGCACCAGGTCCATCGCCTGCGGCCCCGAGGCCAGTCCCACGCAGGCGATGAAGGTCGCCAGGCCGATGTCCTTGAGCAGGCCCAGCGTGTCTTCCGGAATGCTCAGGCGGCTGGGGTGCCGGGCCTGGTACCAGCCGAACACCAGCCCGGTGAGCAGCGCGCCGCCGCCGGTGCCCAGCGACAGCGCAATGCCGCCCACCTTGGCGCTGAACATGCCGATCCACACGCCCAGCACGATGCCGATGGAGGCAAAGGCGATGTTGGTCTTGATGGACTTGAGCACCGGCTCGCCCAGCGCGGCGACCGAGGGCGCCAGTTCATCCGCGGTGCCGAACATCTGGAGCTTGTCGCCCAGCTGCAGCTGCAGGTCGGGCAGCAGCGGCATCAGCTGGCTGCCGCGCTCCACGCTGGCCACCAGCACGCTGCCGCCCACCAGCGGCGCACTACCCGGCCTGGCCTGCGACAACTGCCTGAGGGTGAGCCCGCTGGCCGCCTTGTTGCGCACGACCAGTTCCGCGCTCTGGAGCACGAGGCCGAAGTCGCTCGTGTCGGCCGACTCGCGGCCCAGCCCGGCCGCGGCCTGCGCCATGTCGACCACGGCGCGGCGGTGGCCGAT
This sequence comes from Pseudomonadota bacterium, assembly GCA_018241905.1. Classification (GTDB taxonomy): domain Bacteria; phylum Pseudomonadota; class Gammaproteobacteria; order Burkholderiales; family Burkholderiaceae_C; genus Variovorax. The sequence continues at coordinate 2,609 of JAFECZ010000220.1, read as the reverse complement.
GATGAGGAGGCGATCGCCCTGCTGCAGCCGGGTGTCGGCATTGAAGTCGATCTTCCGGCCGCCGCGGATCAGGCCCTGCAGGCTGCCGCTGGACTGCAGCCGCGCATTCAGCCGCCCCGCGCTGCCGCCGATGTCGGCCGTCACTTCGTAGACGCGGCCCACCAGTTCCGGCGCGGCGGCGCTGGCGGCCGCATCCTCGTCGCGCCCGCCCATGGCCTTCCAGAGCTTCTCGGCCTCTTCGCGCAGGTTCACGCGCAGCAGCAGCGGGAAGATCTGGCTGGTGACGACCACGATGGTGATCAGGCCGAAGATATAGGTAATGGAATAGGCCGTGACGACATTGGCCTGCAGCTGCTTGACCTGCTCGGCCGGCAGCGCCAGCTTGGAGATGGCGTCGGTGGCCGTGCCCACCACGGCCGATTCGGTGGCAGCGCCGGCCATCAGGCCGGCGGCGGTGCCCGGATCGAGCCGCATGAAGTGCGTGGCGCCCATCACCAGGCCCAGCACCACCACCACCTCGATCAGGCACAAGAGGCCGATGCGCAGGCCCTTGGCGTTGAGGTTGGCGAAGAACTGCGGCCCGCCCGCGTAGCCCAGCGCGAAGATGAAGAGCATGAAGAACACGTTCTTCACGCCGGCCTCCAGCGTGACGCCCAGCTGCCCGACGACAAGCGCCGTGATCAGCGTGCCGCAGATGCCCCCCAGCTGAATCGGCCCGAACTTGATCTGGCCGATGGCATAGCCGATGGACAAGCAGAGGAACAAGGCGATTTCCGGATGCGCCCTCAACACATCCCCGACCCAACCCAGCAGTGTCATGTTCTTGAAGGCCCGGCGGTGGGCGCTTTGTGTGACTACCGCGGCGCAGTGTAGCGGCGAAACAACCGGTTTCCGAGCCTTTACTCAAGCTGTCTCAAATTGAGACGGAACCTATGAATCAGCGTGCCAGGGTGGACTTGCCGAACAGGCTTTCGATGAGCTCCACAGCCACCTCGGCGGTGCTGTTGCGAACGTCCAGCGCGGGATTGAGCTCGACCACGTCGAGCGAGCCCAGGCGGCCCGTGTCGGCGATCATCTCCATGCACAACTGCATCTCGCGGTAGGTCGGGCCGCCGCGCACGCCGGTGCCCACGCCGGGCGCGTCGGCCGGGTCCAGGCAGTCCAGGTCGAAGCTCACGTGGACGTGGGTGTTGGCGTCGATGTCGGCCAGCGCCTCGGTCATGGTCACGCGCATGCCGTTCTCGTCGATGTGGCGCATGTCGTACACGCGCAGGTCCAGGTTGCGGATGGCCAGTTTTTCCTGCGCGTCGACGCTGCGGATGCCGATGAAGCGCAGCGCCTGCGCGTCCAGCGCGGCCGGCTCGCCGCTCCAGCCGCGCAGCGCCTCGGGGCCCTGGCCGAGCAGGCAGGACACCGGCATGCCGTGCAGGTTGCCGCTGGGGCTGGTGGCTTCGGTGTTGACGTCGGAATGCGCATCGAGCCAGATCACGCGCAATTGCTGGCCGCGCGCTCGGACATGCCTGGCCACCGCGCTGATGGAGCCGATGGCCAGGCAATGGTCTCCGCCCATCAGCAGGGGCACGTGGCCTGCGCTCATGGCGCCGTCGACGGCGGCGTACACGGCGCGGTTCCAGGCCACCACTTCATTCAGGTGGCGCAGGCCGTTGCTCGGCGCCGTCCAGGGGGTGGCGGGGCCGGCCAGATTGCCGGCATCCACCACGCCGAAGCCGTGGCGGGACAGGGTGGCCGGCAGGTCGGCCACGCGCAGGGCGTCCGGGCCCATGCCGGCGCCGCGCACACTGGCCCCCACGTCGGTGGGGGCGCCAATCAGGTGGATGGTGGGTGGGGTGCTGCTCATGCGCGACATTGTGGGACCCGTGCGGCCCGCGCGCTACACCGGAAGCGCAAGGCAATGCCGCCGATGCAGGCCAGGCTCAGGCGCCCCTGGCCTGTTCGACCAGCACGTCGATCAGCAACTGCACCGCGGCGCTGGCGTCGTCGGGGCGATAGAGCAGGCCCAGCGGCTCGATGGGCGCATCCAGTTGCAGCCTGAGCTGCACCGCCTCGCGCGGGTCGATGCGCTCGAGCATGGAGTGCGGCATGGGCATCACCACGTCGGGCTGCGCCAGCAGGCTGCGCAGCAGGTGCAGCGACAGCGTCTGCACGTTGTGCTGGCGCGGCACCAGCTTCTCGTGGGCCAGGGCGGCGTCCAGCGCCTGGCGTACCCCGAAGTGCGTTGGCGGCAGGATCCAGCGCGAATCGGCCAGCTCGCGCAGGCGCACGCGGCGCTGTCCCGCGGCCGGATGCGACACGCCGGCCACCAGCACCATGCGGTCGCTGCGCAGGGGAATGAAGCGGTAGCCCGGCTCCAGGCGCTCGGGCTGGCGCACCAGCACCAGGTCGAAGGCGCCGCCTCGCAGGCCGGATGTCAGGCGCTCGGTGTTGCCGTCCTCGACCACGAGCCGCAATTGCGGATGCTCGTCCAGCAGGCGCGGCACGGTGGTGCTCAGAATGCTCTGCAGCGCGGCGTCGAGCGCGCCGATGCGCACCGGCCGCGCCTGCTGCTGCGCAAGCGCCGACAGGTCATCGGCAGCGATGCGCAGCGTCTC
>JAFECZ010000021.1 GCA_018241905.1 Pseudomonadota bacterium | reverse complement strand
ACAGCCGCGCCACCATGGAGCGCATGTTCGCGGAGTTGTCCAACGTCAAGACCGACCGCAACCTGCTTGCCGGCCTGTTCGTCGAGATCGCCAAGTGCCTGAACCAGGACTCGGCGCCCAAGGCCGGCGGCGGCGAGCGCGCCTGAGCCGCCAATCATGAACGCGCGCCTGTCGCTGGCCTCGTCGAACCCGGCCAGCTCAGCAGCGCAGGAAGACCAGAACGCCCGGCTGGCCGGGCTGCTGCTGGAGTTGGCGCGCTGCGTCAACCCCGAGCTGGCCCGCGAAATGCCCAGCCGGCTGGAGACAGACCCGCGCCTGGAGGCCATGCGCGGCGTGCTCATCGAACGCGAGCGCGTGGCGCTGGAGCGGCTGCAGCGCAAGTTCGACGACCCCGGGGAATTCGCCGACGCGGTGGGCGCGGTGCTGCCCGCGGCCTTCACGCTGGCATCGCAGGACGAGCGGCTGGGCCAGGCGCTGGCGCCGGGCATGGAGCGCGCCACGCAAGCCTCGATCCGCAAGAACCCGCGCACCATGGTGGACATCCTCTACCCGGTGATGGGGCCGGCCATCCGCAAGGCCATTGCCGAGACGCTGGACGATACGCTGCAGTCGCTCAACCAGGCGATCAAGTACAGCCTGTCGTGGCGCGGGCTGAAGTGGCGCCTGGAGGCGTGGCGCACCGGCAGCACCTTTGCAGACGTGGTGCTGCGGCACACGGCGGTCTACCAGGTCGACCACGTCTTTCTCATCCACCGCAAGTCGGGCCTGTTGATCTCGCACGTGGCGCGCGAGGACGCCACCACGCAAGACCCGCAGATGGTGTCGGCCATGCTCTCGGCCATCCAGGACTTCGTGCGCGACTCCTTCGACGAAAAGGCTGCGTCCGAAGGCCACGGCATCGACAGCCTGCGGCTGGGCGAGCTGCTGTTGTGGTGCGAGGAAGGTCCCTGCGCCTTCCTGGCCGCGGTGATCCACGGCAACCCGCCGCCTGCGGTGCGCACGCGGATGATGGAAGCGCTGTCGGCCGTGCACGACCAGTGGCACGTGCCGCTGGATGAATTCCAGGGCGACACCGACGCGTTCGCGGCGGTCGACGAGCGGCTGCGCCCCTGTCTCATGTCGCAAAGCGCGGAGACGCACCGCAAGTACTCGCCGCTGCTGTGGCTCGTTCCGCTCGCGCTGCTCGTGGCGCTGGGCTGGTGGGTCGGCCAGCGGGTGGTGGAACACCGGCGCGTCAACAACTACGTGGCCGCGCTGCAGGAGCAGCCGGGCATCGTGGTGACGGCGGCCGAGCGGCGCGACGGCAAGTGGGTGATATCGGGCCTGCGCGACCCCCTGGCGGTGCAGCCCGAGGCGCTGCTGGCACGCACCAAGATCGACCCCGCGCAGATCAACGGGCGCTGGGAGCCCTACCAGGCGCTGCACCCGGCAATCCTGCTCAAGCGCCTGCAAGCCACGCTCAACCCGCCGCCCACGGTCATCCTCACGCAGGAATCCAACGGCGTGCGCGCCACCGGCACCGCACCGCAGTACTGGATGGACAAGGCCCGAGCCTACCTGCTGACCCTGCCCGCCGGCGCGCCGCAGGTCGACCTGAGCGCGCTGCAGGACGTGCAAGACCCCGAATACCTGCGCCTGCACGACGCCATCCAGTCGCGGCTGATCTACTTCGACAACAACATCGCGCGGCCCGGCATCAGCCAGGAGGCCGTGCTGGACGCCGTGGCGGACGAGATGCGCGAGCTGATCCAGGTCTCGCGCACGCTGGGCTTCCCCGTGAAAGTGACCATCGTCGGCCACGCGGACGCCACCGGCAAGGAGAACTCCAACCTGGCGCTGAGCGTGGGGCGCGCGGAGGTCGTGCGCTCGATGCTGCGTGCCCGCGGCGTCGACCCCAGCATGCTCGCGGTGCGCGGCGCCGGCCCGCTGGAGCCGCTCAAGGCCGGCGCGTCCGAGGCCGAGCTGCAGGCCAACCGCCGCGTTTCATTTGTCGTTACCACCGGAGAGTAGGCGCAAGATGCTGCAAAGGAAGATCTGTCTGCTGGGCGCCTTCGGCGTGGGAAAGACCAGCCTCGTGCGGCGCTATGTCGACACCATCTTCTCCGACACCTACCTCACCACGGTGGGTGTGAAGATCGACAAGAAGGTTGCGAGCGTCAATGGCGAAGAGGTCGCGCTCATCATCTGGGACATTGCCGGCGAAGACGCCGTGGCCGCGGTGCGCGTGAGCTACCTGCGCGGCGCGGCAGCCTACCTGCTGGTGGTGGACGGAACCCGGCCCGAAACGCTGGAAACCGCCGCCTCCATCCAGAACCGCATCACCGCCGAGATCGGTGCGGCGCCCTTCATCGCGCTGCTCAACAAGGCCGACCTGGTGGAAGACTGGGCCCTGGCGCCCGAGCGGCTGCAGCAGCTGGAATCCGAAGGCTGGCGCTTCCGGCGCACCAGCGCCAAGACGGGCGATGCGGTGGACGAGAGCTTTGCCGAGCTGGCGGCGCTCGTTGCGAAGTAGGCAAGGCCTTGCCGACGCCATGCTCGACCTGCCTGCGCGCATCTCCGACTCGCTGCTGCTCCTGATCGAGGCGCAGCGTGCGGTGGCACACCTGGTCATCGACGATTCGCAGGCGCTGGTCCAGGCCGGGGGACACCTGGAGCACTACGGCCTGGGCGGCCTCGAATTCGGCGGCCCCGCCTCCGACCAGATCCCGCTGCTCGAAGGCCTGCTGCCGCTGGCAGAGACGCCCTTTCTCATCCGCTCCATGGCCATGCCCAGCGGCCGCATTGCCGACGTGCATTTCTTCGGCGACGAAGGCACCGTGTGGGTGCTGCTGCTGGACGTGACGGCCGAGCACGACGAGGCGCAGCTGGTGCAGCAGAAGGCCTACGACATGACCTTGCTGAGCCAGCGCGAGGCCCGCCTGATCGCGCAGCTCGAAGCCGCCAACGACGAACTGCAGCGCGCGCATCGCGAGCTGGCTGCGTCGCAGGAAGCCCTGCAGGTCACCCACGACCGGCTGCAGGCCGAGCTGCGCGACGCCGAGCGCTACGTGCGTGCCGTGCTGCCCGAGCCCATGACGCAGCCCTTTGCCGTCGACTGGCGCTTCGTGCCCTCCACCGAACTGGGTGGCGATTCCTTCGGCTACCACTGGGTGGACGACGAGCACTTCGCCGTCTATCTCATCGACGTGTGCGGCCACGGCGTGGGATCGGCGCTGCTGACGGTGGCAGTGGCCAACACCTTGCGCTCCGAGGCCCTGCCCCGCACGGACTTTCGCCAGCCTTCGCAAGTGCTGGCCGCGCTGAACGAGGCCTATCCGATGGAGCGGCATGGCGAGCTGTTCAGCACCGTCTGGTACGGCGTGTACGAGCCAGGCAGCGGCCTGCTGAGCTATGCGACTGCGGGCCACCCTTCGCCCATCCTGCTCACCGGCCCGGCGGGGGGCAGCGTCGAAGCCCGCGCGCTGGAGGGCAGCGGACCATGCATCGGCATCGTGCCGATGGCGCGCTATGCCCAGGCCCAGCACACCATCACCTCGCCCGCGCGGCTCTTCGTCTTCAGCGACGGCGCCTACGAGATCGCCCGGCCGGACGGCACCATGCTGGACCTGCCCAGCCTCATGCAGACGCTGGCGCAACCCCTGGCGCCGGGGCAGTCCGAGCTCGACCATGTGCTGCAGGTGGCGCGCGAGGTGCACGGGCCGGGTGCGCTGGAAGACGACTTCACCATCGTCAAGCTGGCGCTGTAGCGCCGCTCAGGGCCCGAGCGGAATCTCCAGCCCTTCCTTGACCTGTTCCATGACCACGTAGCTGTGCGACTGCGCCGGCACCGGCAGCTTCTTCAGGATGTCGCCCAGCAGGTTGCGGTATTCGTCCATGCCGGCCAGCCGCGCCTTCACCAGGTAGTCGAAGCTGCCGGACACCAGGTGGCACTCCTGCACCTGCGGCATCAGCTGCAGCTCGGTTCGCACCTTGTCGAACACCTCGGCCGACTTGGACGACAGCGTGATCTCCACGAACACCAGCAGTTCGCGCCCCACCGCGGCCGGGTCCACCCGGGCGTGGTAGCCGGTGATGACGCCGCCGCGCTCCAGGCGCTTGACGCGCTCCGAGCAGGGCGACATCGACAGCCCGATGCGCTGCGCCAGCTCGGTGTTGGAGATGCGGCCTTCGGCCTGTAGAACAGCCAGGATCTTGCGGTCGATTCGGTCGAGTTCGAGCATTTGCGGCGGGGCGCCTGCCAAGGCACCCAAGTCAGTGGATTTCACTTCGATGCCGCCAATTTTCGGTGATGTTTTCTGCTGGCAAGCCCATAAATTACCCGAATACACCAGCAACTCGGCGGAGCACCGGAAAATGAAGGTTCTTGTTCTTGGCGGCGGCGTGATCGGCACCACCACGGCCTACTACCTGGCGCGCGCCGGCGCCGAGGTCACCGTGCTCGACCGCCAGGACGGCGTGGCGCGCGAGACCAGCTTCGGCAATGCCGGCCAGGTGTCGCCGGGCTACTCCACCCCCTGGGCGGCGCCCGGCATTCCGCTCAAGGCCCTGAAATGGATGCTGCAGCCCAAGCATGCGCCGCTGGCCATCCGCCCCGACGGCACGCTGTTCCAGCTGCGCTGGATGGCTCAGATGCTGCGCAACTGCTCGCCCGAGCGCTACGCCATCAACAAGGAACGCATGATGCGCGTGGCCGAGTACAGCCGCCGCTGCCTGCAGCAGCTGCGCGCCGACACCGGCATCGCCTATGAAGAGCGCACCGGCGGCACGCTGCAGCTGTTTCGCAAGCAGGCGCAGGTCGACGCGGCGCAGCGCGACATCGCCGTGCTCGAAGAATGCGGCGTGCCCTACGAACTGCTCAGCGCCGACCAACTGGCCGGCGTGGAGCCCGCGCTGGCGCAGGCCCGCGAGCGCCTGGCCGGCGGCCTGCGCCTGCCCAAGGACGAAACCGGCGACTGCCACCTGTTCACCAACTCGCTGGCCAAGCTGGCAGCCGACCTGGGCGTGACCTACCGCTTCGCCGACACGGTGCAAGAACTGATCTTCGAAGGCGAGCGCATCAACGGCGTGCGCCTGGCAGACGGCCAGGTGCTCAAGGCCGACCGCTACGTGCTGGCCTTCGGCAGCTACTCGCGCCAGGCGCTGTCGGCCCTGGGCCTGGACATCCCCGTCTACCCGGTCAAGGGCTATTCGCTCACCGTGCCGCTGGTCGATGCCGAGCTGGCGCCCCGCTCCACCGTGCTCGACGAAACCTACAAGATCGCCGTCACCCGCTTCGACGACCGCATCCGCGTGGGCGGCATGGCCGAGCTGGCCGGCTTCGACACGCGCCTGGACCCGCGCCGCCGCGATACGCTCGAGATGGTGGTGCAAGACCTCTTCCCCGGCGGCGACGTGAAGCGCGCCAGCTTCTGGACGGGCCTTCGCCCCATGACGCCCGACGGCACCCCCATCGTCGGCGCCACGCCCTACGCCAACCTGTACCTCAACACCGGCCACGGCACGCTGGGCTGGACCATGGCCTGCGGCAGCGGCAAGCTGATGGCCGACCTGATGACCGGCCAGCACCCCGAGATCAGCATCGAAGGCCTGGCCATGAGCCGCTACGCCAAGACGCCCAGCCAGCGCCTGTCGCCCCGCCCGGCCGCCGGCCACGCCTGATTTCCACAAGCCTGGGGAGGCGGCCTGTCGGAAAGACGACAAGCGGGCAAGTTCGTTACAGAATGAGCCCCATGATCATCCTCCGCAACTCGCCCCTCACCTTTGCCCTTGGTGCCGCGATAGCGGCATGCAGCCTGGCCGCCGCTGGCCAGGCCCAGGCACAGCAACTCACGCCGCAGCAGCGCTACGAGCGCCAGATCGCCTACTGCAACAGCGGCAACCTGCCCGACCCGCAGCGCAATGCCTGCGTTCGCGATGCGGGCCTGCTGCTCGACCAGAGCACGGGCGGCCCGCCCCGCAACGCGCAGAGCACGTCGGAAGACGGCCGCGCCACCATCATCGGCCCCTCGGGCCTTCCGGTGCCCGACAGCGGCTCCAGTGCCATCACCTCGCCCGACGGCCGCTCCACCATCGTGGTGCCGGCCTACCAGGAACCACCCCGGCAATAGGAAAAGCCGCCGGGCTTGCGCCTCGGCGGCTTCTTGACGGGCTGGTGGCGCTCAGGCCAGCTGCAACTGCTTGCGCGCAGCCATCCGCTTGGCCAGGCGCGGCAGCACCAGCACGCCCACGATGATGACGATCAGCACGATCGACATCGGCCGCTGCACGAACACGCCCATGCTGCCCTCGCCGATGGACATCGCGTTGCGCAGCTGCGCTTCCGCCAGGGGGCCGAGGATCATGCCCACCACCACCGGCGCGGTGGGGAAGTCGAAGCGGCGCATCAGCACGCCCAGCAAACCGATGCCGTAGAGCAGGTACAAGTCGAACGCGCTCTGGCGCATGCCGTAGGCACCCACCGTGGCAAAGATCAGGATGCCGGCGTACAGCTGCGGCTTCGGGATCTTGAGCAGCTTCACCCACAGGCCGACCATCGGCAGGTTGAGCACCAGCAGCATCACGTTGCCGATGTAGAGCGACGCGATCAGCGCCCACACCAGTGCGGCCGACGTGGTGAACAGCTGCGGGCCGGGCTGGATGCCGTAGTTCTGGAAGGCGCCCAGCAGGATGGCCGTGGTGTTGGAAGTGGGAATGCCCAGGGTCAGCAGCGGGATGAGCGCGGCCGTCACCGTGGCGTTGTTGGCCGCCTCGGGGCCGGCCACGCCTTCGATGGCGCCGGTGGTGCCGAACTCGGCCTTGATCTCCGGGTCCTTGGCCGCCTTCTTCTCGGACGCATAGCTCAGGAAGGTCGGGATCTCGGTGCCGCCGGCCGGAATGCAGCCGAAGGGAATGCCCAGCGCCGTGCCGCGAAGCCACGCCGGCACCGAGCGGCGCCAGTCGCGCTTGCTCATGTGAACGCGGCTGAGCTTGTTCTGCGACTCTTCCACGCGGCCTTCGAACAGGGCGGCGTAGATCACTTCGGCCACGGCGAACAGGCCCACGGCCACCAGCACGATCTCGACGCCATCCAGCAGTTCGGGAACGCCGCCGGTGTAGCGGCCCTGGCCCGAGATCTGGTCCAGGCCGATGCAGCCCAGCGCCAGGCCGGCGAACAGCGCCGTCATGCCGCGCAGCGTGCTCTTGCCCAGCACCGCGCTCACGGTGGTGAAGGCCAGCAGCATCAACAGGAAGTACTCGGGCGGGCCGAGCTTGACGGCAAAGTCGGCCACATAGGGTGCGAACAGGGTGACCACCACCGTGGCGATGGTGCCCGCCACGAAGGAGCCGATGGCCGCCGTGGCCAGCGCCGCGCCGGCGCGCCCGCTCTTGGCCATCTTGTTGCCTTCCATGGCCGTGACCATGGAGGCCGTCTCGCCCGGCGTGTTCAGCAGGATGGAGGTGGTCGAGCCGCCGTACATCGCGCCGTAGTAGATGCCCGAGAAGAAGATCATCGAGGCGGTGACGTCCACCTTGCCGGTAATGGGCAGCAGCATGGCCACCGCGACTGCCGGGCCGATGCCCGGCAGCACGCCCACGGCCGTGCCCAGGGCGCAGCCCACCAGGCACCACAGCAGGTTGGCCGGCGTGATGGCGGCCGCGAAGCCCGCCAGGAGTGCGTTGAAGATTTCCATTTTTCTGACTCTCCCTCGACTGTCAGATCCAGCCCGAGGCGGTCAGGCCGGGCAGGTTGATGGCCAGGAACTGCGTGAACATCCAGAACACGGGCGCCGAGATGAGGATGCCGGTGACGATGTCCCACATCCAGGTGACGGGGTTGTTCACGCCCGACTGCCCCGATGCGCGGCGCAGGCCCTGCACCGCCAGCAGGTAGCACAGCGTGCAGCTGAGCACGAAGCCCAGCGTGTTGATGAGCGCCGCATTGAGCAGCAGCCCGGCCGACACCCAGACGAAGCCGGCCCAGTAGCCGTGCCGGGCGCCCGAGGGCTCTTCCAGTTCGCGAAAGCCGCCGGTCTTCACTTCCCAGAGAATCCAGGCGCCGCACAGCATGAGCACCACCGACACCAGCCAGGGCAGGAAGTTGGGCCCGACGCCGCTGTAGCCGGCCTCGGAGGAAATACCGGTGGCGCCCCAGGCCATGGCGGCGCCGGTAAGCAGCACGCCGGCGCCTACCAGCGCCTGCGGCCAAAGAGCGTTGGGGGCGCTGGGGGCGCTGGGTGGTGGCGCCGCCTGCGCCAAGTTGGGTGCGGTTGTGTTGGGCATGATTCTCGGCCCCCTCTTCTCTCTCTGGTGCTTGCTGAAAAAAAGGGCACGCCAGCCTTGACGTGCCCTCGGATGGCGCTGGCGCGGCCGGCTCAGACCATGCCGGACTTCACCATGGTGGCGCGCAGGCTGGCGAACTCGTCGTCGACGAACTTGGTGAAGGCGTCGCCCGACAGCACGGCCGGCGTCCAGTCGTTCTTCTTCATGGCTTCGTTCCACGAAGGCGTCTTGAGGGCGGCCAGCACCATGTCGATGAGCGCCTTGCGCTGCTCGGCGCTGATGCCCGGGGCGCCGTACACGCCGCGCCAGTTGCCGATCTCGACGTTGATGCCCTGCTCCTTGAGCGTGGGCACGCTGCTGCCTTCCAGGCGGGTGCCGGAGGTAACGGCGATCGGCTTCATCTTGCCGGCCTTGATGTACTCGGCGAATTCGCTGAAGCCCGAGCCGCCCACCGTGACGTTGCCGCCCAGGATGGCCGCGGTAGCCTCGCCGCCCCCACGGAAGGCCACGTAGTTGATCTTGGCCGGATCCACGCCCACTTCGCGGGCGATCATGGCCGCGGCGATGTGCTCGGTGGAGCCGCGCGAGCCGCCGCCCCACTTGACGCTGCCCGGGTCCTTCTTGAGCTGGGCCACCACGTCGGCCATGGTCTTGAAGGGCGAGTTGGCCGGCAGCACGAACACGTTGTATTCGCTGGTCAGGCGCGCCAGGGGCGTGGCCTGGTGCAGGTCGACCGGGGGCTTGCCGGTGATGATGCCGCCCACCATGACGGCGCCCATTACCATCAGCGCATTCGGGTCGGCCTTGGAGCCGTTGACGAACTGGGCCAGGCCCAGCGCGCCGGCGGCGCCGCCCTTGTTGTCGAAGGTGACGGTGTCGGCCTTCTTGGATTCGATGAGCGCCTTGCCCAGCGCACGGCCGGTGGTGTCCCAGCCGCCGCCCGGGTTGGCGGGGATCATCATCTTCACGTTGGTGCCGGCCCAGGCCGACATCGGCAGTGCGCCCGTGGCAGCCAGTGCGGCCAAGGATTTCAGGAAGGTGTCGCGACGCATGCTGTCTCCTCTTTTTCGGATGCCTTGAAAGGCGATTGAAAGCAAATAACGTGGCTATCATGCGCGCCCCGGCTGTCAATTGGCTGTCCGGCGACCTGGGGAAAACACCAAACTAGACCGTCATGAAGCTGCTGCTCATAGAAGACGACCCCACCATGCAAGCCACGCTGCAGCGCACACTGGGCCGCCGCATGATCGACGTGCGCGTGTGCGGCGATGGCGCCCTGGCGCTGGAGCAGTGGCGCACGCTGCAGCCCGACGTGGTGGCGCTGGACCTGAGCCTGCCCAACCTCGACGGCCTGCAGGTGCTGGGCCAGGCGCGCGCCGCCGGCCTGACCACGCCGGTGCTGCTGCTTACCGCGCGCGGCACGGTGGGCGACCGCATCCTGGGCCTGAACGCGGGCGCCGACGACTACCTGCCCAAGCCCTTCGACCTGGACGAGCTGGAAGCGCGCATCCGCGCCCTGCGCCGGCGCCACCAGAAGAGCGAACCCGAATCCGACGCAGCCCGCCTGCCCGACGTGGGCGGCCTGCACGCCGACCCCGCCAGCGGCGCCATCTACAACCGCGGCGAAGTGCTCGACCTCACGCCGCGCGAAGCGGCCCTGCTCAAGTCGCTCATGGTCAAGCCGGGCCACGCCGTGACCAAGGAGCGCCTGTTCGAGCTGGTCTTTCCCGGCGAGGCCGACGTGCAGTACGAGGCGGTGGAAGTCGTGGTGTATCGCCTGCGCAAGAAGCTGGCCGGCACCGGCGCGGCCCTCATGACATTGCGCGGCCTGGGCTATCTGCTGCGTGAAGAAAACTAGCCTGCGGCGAACGCTGCTGATCGGCATCCTCGCGCCGATCGGGCTGTTCATCGTCATCAACAGCGTCAGCCTCTACCGCCAGAGCCTGGTGGCGGCCACCACCGCCTACGACCGCACGCTGCTGGCCTCGGCCAAGACCATCGGCGAGGAGCTCGACGTCCAGGGCTACGACGAACAGGCCGAGCTGCGCGCCACGGTGCCCTACGCCGCACTCGAAGCCTTCGAGGCCGACACGCAAAGCCGCATGTACTACCGCGTCTCCACGCTGGGCGGCAAGCTCGTCTCCGGCTTCGACGAGCTGGAGCCCTGGCACGGCAGCATTCCGCCGCGCCCGCCCTACGCCGCGCTGGTCGACTTCTACGACGGCGTGTTCCGCGACCAGCCGGTGCGCATTGCGGTGCTGCTGCAGCCAGTGGCCAGCGCCAGCGGCCGCGGCATGGCGGTGGTGCAGGTGGCCGAGACGCTGGAGCTGCGCGAAACCCTGGCGCGCAAGCTGCTGCTGGACATGCTGTGGCGCCAGCTGCTGCTCATGGGCGTGGTGGCGGGCGTCACCGTGCTGGTGGTGCAGCGCGCCACGCGGCCGGTGCGTGCGCTGGGCGAGGCCATCGAGGCGCGCGAGGCCGAAGACCTCTCGCCCATCGACGCGCCCGATGCGCCGCGCGAGCTGCGCCCGCTCATCGACGCCACCACGGCCGTCATGCGCCGCCTGCAGGGCCTGCTGGACCACCAGAAGCGCTTTGTTCGCGACAGCGCCCACCAGCTGCGCACGCCGCTGGCGGTGCTCAAGGCGCAGGTGCAGTCGGCGCGGCGCGGCGACGTGCCGCCCGAACAGGCGCTGGAGGAGATCAATCTCACCGTCGACCGCGCCACCCAGCTGGCCAACCAGATGCTCTCGCTGGCCAAGGTGGAGCAGCTGCGCCAGCAGCCCGAATCGGTCACGCTCGATTTTGCGCAGGTGGTGCGGGGCATCGTGCTGGACCTGTCCCCGCTCATGGCCGACAAGGCGCTGGACGTGGGCATCGACACCCAGGCGGCGCCGGTGCATGCCCACCAGTGGATGCTGGCCGAGCTCTCGCGCAACCTGGTGCACAACGCCATCAAGCACAGCCCGGCCGGCGGACAGCTGGCCATCGAAGTCCGCGCGCAAGACGGCATGGCAGTGCTGACGGTGCGCGACGATGGGCCGGGCATTTCGAGCGAGCTGCGCCAGCGCCTGTTCGCCCCCTTCGCGGCCGGCGACGTGGCCAAGGGATCGGGCCTGGGCCTGGCCATCTGCAAGGAAATCGTGAACGCGCTGGGCGGCAGCCTGTCGCTGGACAATCGCCCCGGTGGCGGCCTGGATGCCACCGCCCGGCTGCCGCTGGAAGTACAACAATAGGACCCCATGGAGAGATTGCGCATCGACAAGTGGCTATGGGCCGCGCGTTTCTACAAGACCCGCACGCTCGCGGCCGACGAGATCGGCAAGCACCGGGTGCAGGTGAACGCCGAGGTGGCCAAGGCCTCGCGCGAAGTCAAGGTGGGCGACCTGGTCACGCTGCGCCAGGGCCCGGTGCAAAGAACCGTGGTGGTGCGCGGCCTCAGCGGCATGCGCGGGCCGGCGCCGGTGGCGCAGCAGCTTTACGAGGAAACGCCCGAGAGCCTGGCCGCGCAGGCCGCAGCGCGCGAGCAGCGCCGCCTGGCCAGCGAGCCGGCCCTGGCCATCGAGCAAGGCCGGCCGACCAAGCGCGAGCGGCGCAAGCTCGACGAGGCCTCGCACGGCTGGGGCAAGCGCTGGAGCGCCAGCGTGGACGACGACGACTACAGCGGCAGCACTTGATCTGCGGGGCCGACTGCCCCTAGCCTTGGCATCCCTTTCACTTCCAAAGCCAAAGGCAGGCATGGCGAGCTTCAAGCCCTACCGCGTTCCCACCAAAGACTCCGGCAAGTTCAGGCTCTCGAAGCTCGACCCCGGCGCCACGCCCTTTGCCCAGGGCAGCGAAGACAAGCAGCGCGAGGCGCTCGACGAGCTGGCCCAGGAACTGGACAGGCTGCAGAACCGCCTGCACGCCGAAGGCCGGCGCAAGCTGCTGCTGGTGCTGCAGGGCATGGACACCAGCGGCAAGGACGGCACCATTCGCTGGGTGTTCTCGCGCACGTCGCCGCTGGGCGTGCGGGTGCAGCCCTTCAAGGCGCCCAGCGAGCTCGAACGCTCGCACGACTATCTCTGGCGCTGCCACGCCGTGGTGCCTGCGGCCGGCCAGCTCATGGTGTGGAACCGCAGCCATTACGAGGACGTGCTGGTTCCGGTGGTGGAAGAGCTCATCGACAAGAAGGAGCGGGTGCGCCGCTACGGGCACATCAACGACTTCGAGCGCCTGCTGACCGACACCGGCACCACCATCATCAAGTGCATGCTGCACATCAGCAAGGACGAGCAGCGCGCCCGGCTGCAAGACCGCATCGACACGCC
This sequence comes from Pseudomonadota bacterium, assembly GCA_018241905.1. GTDB lineage: Bacteria > Pseudomonadota > Gammaproteobacteria > Burkholderiales > Burkholderiaceae_C > Variovorax. Next base: position 10,447 of record JAFECZ010000021.1, on the reverse strand, counting down.
ATCCAAGCAATGGAAGTTCCAGCGGGCCGACCTGGACGTGCGCCAGAAGTGGGACGCCTACCAGGCCGCCTACGAGAAGGCGCTGGCCGCCACCTCGACCGCCCATGCGCCCTGGCACGTGATTCCGGCCGACAGCAAGACGCACCGCAACCTGATGATCGCCCGCCTGCTCATCAAGACCCTGCACGACATGGACCTGCGCACGCCGCCGGCCGACCCGGCGCTCAAGGGGCTGATGGTGATCTGAAGGGCGCGGCGTCACATTTCCGTCATCCGGCCTCGTGACGATTCACCTCTTTGTTTTCAAAAGAGGGATCTGCCATGAGCTGGAGAAACAAGAGCGCCTTCGCGGCCACCTGCATCGCCGCCGCCCTGGCGTGCAGCACGGCCCAGGCCGTCGAGCTGATCGCCATCGGTGCCTTGCCCGGCACCATGGCCGACCATTCGGGCCAGAGCATGCTGCTGGAAAACGGCGTTCGCGCCGACCTGCTGGGCGGCATGGGCTCGGGCCTGGCATGGGCCGGCGGCAGCACCTTCCTGGCGCTGCCCGACCGCGGCCCCAACGCCGTGGCCTGGAACTCGAGCGTCGACAACACGACCAGCTACATCCCGCGCTTTCACACGCTGCAGCTGCACCTGAAGCGCCAGCCCGATGCGGCCACCGGCCTGCCCTTCACTCTGCAGCCGGTGCTGGCGCAGACCACGCTGCTCTTCAGCCGCGAGCGCCTGCACTACGGCGGCGTGGTGGCCGGCTACGGGGCCACGCCGGCCAGCAATGTGCCCGGGCGCTTCTACTTCTCGGGCCGCTCGGACAATTTCGATGCCGCCACCAACTCGTCCGACCGGCTGGATGCGCGGCTGGACACCGAAGGCATCCGCCTCTCGCGCGACGGCAAGAGCGTGTTCATCTCCGACGAGTACGGCCCCTACCTCTACCAGTTCGACCGCCGCACCGGCGCACGGGTGCGCACCTTCACGCTGCCGGCAATCCTGGCCGTCGGCAAGAAGTCGGCGACGGGCGCCGCCGAGATCTCGGGCAACACCACGGGCCGCGTCGCGAACAAGGGCATGGAAGGCCTGGCCATCTCGCCGGACGGCAAGACCCTGTTCGGCTTCATGCAGAGCCCGCTGATCCAGGACGGCGGCGACGGCGGCCGTGCCAACCGCATCATCGCGATCGACATCAAGACCGGCGCAACCGCGCAGTACGCCTACGACAACTACCTGGCCGACAAGTCCAAGGCCTACAACAGCAGCGAGCTGCTGGCGCTCAACAGCCACGAGCTGCTGGTGCTCGAACGCGACGGCAAGGGCCTGGGCGACGACAGCGCCGCCGTGGTCAAGCGCATCTACAAGGTGGACATCCGGGGCGCGGCCGACGTCTCGGGGCTGAGCGGCGAAGCCGCGCTACTTCAGAAGGCGGCGCCGAAATCCCTGTTCCTCGATGTGGCCGCGGCCCTGCGCGCGCACGGCCTGAGCGCGGCGCAGATTCCCGCCAAGCTCGAGGGCATGGCCTTCGGCGAAGACCTGGTGGAGGGTGGCGAGGTCCGCCACACCCTGTACCTGGCCAACGACAACGACTTCCTGGCAACCACGCCCGCTGGCCTGGCCAACCCGAACCAGTGGTTCGTCTTCAGCTTCACCGACGCCGACCTGAACGGCTCGCGCTTCGAGAACCAGCAGTTCAAGGACCGCGGGGACGACGACGCACAAGGCGACGACGACAAGCAGTGACGTGATGGCAGCCAGGCGGCCCGAACGCGGTCGACTGGCTGAATGGACTACTTTCCACCTACCGTTTCAAGATGTATAACCAAAGTACGCTTGTATCTGGAGGTAGGAAAAATGACGGCAACTCGGCGCATGGGCATCACGGTTGAACGGCCGCAGGACGGCAGCTACTACTGGGTCATTCACGAGGATGTCCATTGCGACGGGCGCTACGAAACGCTGGAGCGCGCCCCCCACGCCTGCGCGACCTATGCGCTGGCGCTGGCCGAGGGCTACGGCATGCTGCAACGTATCAACGGCCGCAAGCCGGGGCTCGACCAGCTGCATTTCGCCAAGGCCTGAGCACAGGATGCGGTCCGCAGGGCCCGAACGGCCCCATGCGGCGCTCGCCCTGCCCGGCAAGCTCCTGTAAGGTCGGCGGCTTTGGCCTTGGGCAAGGAGCAAGACTGGCATGGCGGACTACGAACTGCATTACTGGACCGGCATCCAGGGCCGCGGCGAATTCGTTCGTCTGGCGCTGGAGGCGGCCGGTGCCTCCTACATCGACGTGGCACGCGAACCCGAGGCCCAGGGAGGCGGCGACCGGGCCCTGATGCGGCGCCTGCGGCACGCGTCCAACCCCACCCCCTCTTTCGCGCCGCCCTTCCTGGTACACGGCGACTTCACCATCGGCCAGACAGCCGCCATCCTGATCTACCTGGGCCCGCGCCTGGGCCTGGTGGGCAAGACCGAACGCGAGGTGCTCTGGACGCACCAGCTGCAGCTGACCATTGCCGACATGGTGGCCGAGGCGCACGACACGCACCACCCCGTTTCGGTGTCGCTCTACTACGAGGACCAGAAGGAGGCCGCGCTGCACAAGGCCAAGGACTTTTGCGAACACCGCATTCCCAAGTTCCTCGGATGGTTCGAGCAGGTGCTCGAGCGCAACGACGCGCCCGGCACGCACCTGGCCGGCGGCCAGCTGAGCTATGCCGACCTGTCGCTGTTCCAGTTGGTGGAGGGCCTGCACTATGCCTTCCCCAAGGCCACGGCCCGCGTGCTGGCCGACAGGCCGCTGGTGACGCGCCTGCACGACGCCGTGCGCCAGCTGCCGCGCATCCGCAGCTACCTTGGCAGCAGCCGGCGCCTGGCCTTCAACGAGCAGGGAATATTCCGGCGCTATCCGGAGCTGGACGCGTGACCGAGTCGAAGCCGCTGATCACGCAGCGCAGCGACGACGGCGTGATGACGCTGACGCTCAACCGCCCAGGCAAGCTCAACGCCATCGACAACCCGCTCGCCCAGGCGCTGCTCGATGCACTCGACGCCGCCGCTGCCGACGCGGGCGTGCGCGCCGTGCTTGTGCGCGGCAACGGAAAAGCCTTCTGCGCCGGCCGCGACGTGAGCGCTGCGCCGACCGAGCGCGACCTGGAGCTGGTGCAGGCGGTCGCCAACTCGCTGGTGCGGCTGGACAAGCCCGTGCTCTTTGCCGTGCACGGCTGGACCATCGGCGGCGGGCTCGAATGGATGCTCAACGCGGACATCGCCATTGCCGCCAGCACCAGCCGCTTCAGGTTCCCCGAAGCCTCGCTGGGCGTGTTCGTCACCGGCGGGCTGAGCGCCACCCTGCCCGCCTATGCCGGTCTTGCGCGCGCCAAGGCGCTCACGCTGCTGGGCGAGGAGTTCTCCGCCGAACAAGCCTGCGACTGGGGCCTGGTCTGGAAGGTGGTTGCGCCCGAGGAACTGGAAGCCGTTTCGACAGAGTTGGCCCATCGGCTGGCCACCCTGCAACCCGCAGTGGCGCGCCACTTCAAGCGGGTCTTCAACCAGGTGGGCCTGGCCAGCTTCGACACCGCGCAACGCCTGGAGACCGAGGCGCAGCAGTCGCTCGGCTGAGTTGCGGGGAGGCCGGCTGAAAAAGCGCGACATCAAGTGCCGAGCGCGCCGTCCCCGGCGGCGGCGGCGGCGACCGATCAGCCTTGGCCGAACCTGGCGGCAATCGCCTCGCGCACGTCCGCCGGCACTTCGATGGCCTGGTGCGTCTGCAGCGAGGTGCAGACCAGCACCTGCCGCATCTGCATGCGCAGTTCGCCGTCTTCCACGCCGGTGCAGCGCGAATTCAGCGTGATGGAGCGGCTGCCCAGGCGCTCCACGCCCAGCGCGAGCTCGACCCGGTCGCCCATCTTGCTGACCGCGCGAAAGTCGGCCTCCAGCCGCACGGTGGGCAGGCCGGTCTGCCGCTCGATCACCAGGCGGCGAAAGCCGATGCCCAGGCCCTCGTCGACCCAGTCTTCCACCAGGCCGTTGAACATCACGAAGTACTGCGGGTAGAACACGATGCCCGCCGGGTCGCAGTCGGAAAAGCGGATCAGCCGCTCGCGCTTGAAGGCGGCTTGCGTCGTCACATCACCTCTCCGCCGGAAACCGAGATCGACTGCCCGTTGATGGACCCGGCAGCCGCGCCGCACAGCCAGCGCACCGCATCGGCCACCTCCTCGGGCTGCACGATGCGTCCTTGCGGATTGCCGGCGGCGAATTCCGCCATTGCCTCATCCTGGCTGCGGCCGGTCTTGGCCACCACGTTGGCGATGCTCTCGCGCAGGATGTCGGTCTCGGTGTAGCCGGGGCACACGGCATTGACCGTCACGCCCTTCCTGGCCACCTCCAGCGCCAATGAACGCGTGAGGCCCACCACGCCGTGCTTGGCCGCCACGTAGCCGCTGACATAAGGGTAGCCCTTCTGCCCCGCCGTGCTGGCGATGTTGATGATGCGCCCCCACTTGGCCTGCAGCATGTCGGGCAGCGCGGCTTGCGCGCACAGGAAGGTGCCGGTCAGGTTCACGGCCAGCATCTGCTGCCACAGCTGCAAGGAGGTCTTGTGGAACGGCGCGCTCTCGGCCTGGCCCGCGTTGTTCACCAGGATGGCCACCGGCCCGAGTGCGGCCCGCGCCTGCGCAAAGGCCGCGTTCACCGATTCGGCGTCGGCCACGTCGGCCACCACCACCGCATGCCCGCTGCCGGGCAAGGTGCCTGCCAGTTGCTGCAGGGCGTCGCGCCGGCGGCCCATCAGGCTCAGGCTGGCGCCCTGCGAAGCCAGGCTGCGCGCAATGGCGGCGCCGATGCCGCGCGCCGCGCCGGTCACCACCACGTGGCGGCCCTGGAGTGAGTTGTTCGTCTCGGTCATGCTTGATTCTCCCTAGGCCGCACGGGCGCTCTGCTTCCTGGCCGCGCCGCCGGGGGTGCGGTCCCAGGTGGTGGGCGTGACGCCGCGCTCGCGCAGCTTGAACTTCTGGATCTTGCCGTTCTCGGTGCGCGGCAGTTCCTGCACCACGTCGATGTAGCGCGGTATGGCGAAGTACGGCAGGCGCGCCTCGCAATAGCTCGCGAGTTCGAGCGGATCGATGCGTGCATCGGGCCGCGCGATGAGCGAGGCCATGACCTCGTCTTCGGCCAGCTCCGACTGCACCGGGTACACCGCCACCGTAGCCACGGCGGGATGGCTCAGCAGCACCTGTTCCACTTCGTACGACGAGATGTTCTCGCCGCGCCGGCGGATCGCGTCCTTCATGCGGTCGATGAAGCGGAAGGCGCCGTCGGCCTCGCGCACCACGCGGTCGCCCGTATGGAACCAGCCGCCCTGCCAGGCCTCCTGCGTCTTGTCCGGCATGTTGAAGTAGCCGCTGGCAAAGGCGAAGGGCTCGCTGGCGCGCAGCAGCAGCTCGCCCGCTTCGCCATCTGGCAGCGCGGCATCGCCGGGGCCGCCCACGCAAGCCTCGAAGCCCGGCTGCAGCCAGCCCATGACGCCGCCGCGCGGCGCATCTGGCCGGCTGGCGATGACGAAGTTGGTCTCGGTGGAGCCGTAGCCTTCCAGCAGCTGTACGCCGCAGCGCTCGCGAAAGGCCGCGCCCGCATGCGCCGGCACGCCGGGGCCCAGGCCCAGGCGCACGCGGTGCGCGCGCTCCTGCTCGCCTTCAGGCTGCGCCAGCAGGATGGGCACCATGGCCCCCAGCAGGTAGACCACGGTGGCGCCGCAGGCGCGCATGGCCGGCCAGAAGCCCGAGGCCGAGAAGCGCGGCAGGTAGACCACCTCGGCCCCCGTGAGCGCGGCCTGGGCATAGGTGTTGAGCGCGTTGATGTGAAACAGCGGCAAGGTGGTGGCCAGCACGTCGCCCTGCCCCACGCCGAGGATGCGCGCAGTGTGCGCACCCCACCAGTAGAACTGCGCGTGCGGGCAGGTCACGCCCTTGGAAGGGCCGGTGGTGCCCGAGGTGTAGAGGATGGCCAGCAGGTCGCCGGGGCCGAGGTCGGCCGGCTCGGCAGGCTGCGCGCCGGCCGCATCGGGATAGGCCACGCATTCCACACCGCCAATGGCATTCGAATCGCCGCCCACCACCCAGATGGTTTCGAGCGCGCACTGCGACAGGTCCGCCGTCTGCAGCCGCTCGATGAAGGGTTCTTCCATCACCAGCAGGCGCGCGCCGCTGTTGCCCAGGAAGTACTGGATCTGCGGCCCCATCGCAGCCGTATTGACGGGCACCGCCACCGCACCCATCCAGCCGCAGGCCAGGAAAGCCTCGAGGCACTCGATGCGGTTGCCGCACATCAGGGCCACGCGGTCGCCGCGGCGCACACCGGCACGTTCGAGCATGGCCGCGCGCCGGGCCACGTTCGCCGGTGCCTGCGCATGCGTCCAGCGCACATCGCCGATGGTCAGGGCGGCCTGCGCGCCAAAGAGCTGCGCCTGGCGCTGCAGCATGCGCGGCAGCGTGCGCTCGCCGGCCGGCAGCACGTCGTAGCTGTTGCTTGCCGAGTCAGTCATCGTCGTGCGTGGCCCCGCCAAGGTAGGTGGCCTGAACCCGCGGGTCGCTGGCCAGCGATTCCGACTGGCCATGCAGCGCGATCTCGCCCGTTTCCAGCACATAGCCTTCGTCCGAGCTTTCGAGCGCGGCGCGCGCGTTCTGCTCCACCAGCAGGATGGAGACGCCGTCGTCGCGCAGCTTGCGCACGATGGTGAGGATGTCGCGCACGATCAGCGGCGCCAGGCCGAGGCTGGGCTCGTCGAGCATCAGCAGGCGCGGCTGCGACATGAGCGCGCGGCCCACCGCCAGCATCTGGCGCTCGCCGCCCGACAGCGTGTTGGAGCGCTGCGAACGGCGCTCGGCCAGTCGCGGAAAGCGCTCGTACACCCAGTCCAGGCGCTGGCGCAGGGCACTGCTGGACAGGCGCCTGGAATACGCGCCCAGCTGCAGGTTGTCGAGCACCGTTAGCTCGCCGAAGAGCTCGCGCTTTTCCGGCACCAGGCACAGGCCGCGCTCCACGCGCGACTCCACATCCAGGCCATGCAGGTCTTCGCCCTCGAAGCGCAGCACGCCCTTCGAAGGCAAGAGGCCCATGGCGGCCGCCAGCAGCGTGGTCTTGCCCGCGCCGTTGGGGCCGATCACCGAGATGATCTGGCCGGCGTTGAGCGACAGCGACACGCCGCGCACCGCATCCACCTGCCCGTACGAAACGTGCAGGTCGCCGATCTCCAGCATCGGTGTGTTTTTCTTCTCGGAAAGGCTCATGCCACGCTCCCCAGGTAAGCCGCCTGCACACGCTCGTCGGCGCGCACCGCGGCGGGCACGCCCTCCACCAGCTTGGAGCCGAAGTTCATCACCACCAGCCGGTCCACCAGCTTCATCACGAAGTCCATGTCGTGTTCCACGATGAGGATGGTCACGCCTTCCTCGCGCAGCTTGCGCAGCAGGTCGCCCAGCGCCATCTTTTCCTTGCGGCGCAGGCCCGCGGCGGGCTCGTCCAGCACCAGCAGCACCGGGTCGGCCGCCAGCGCGCGGGCAATCTCGAGAATGCGCTGCGTGCCCAGCGGCAGGCTGCCGGCCAGCTCGTGCGCGCGGTCGGCCAGGCCGATGCGGTCGAGCTGCTTCATGGCCTCGTGCAGGATCTGGCGCTCTTCCTCGCGGTCCAGCCGCAGGCCGGCCTTGAGCATGCCGCTGCCGGTGCGCGAGTGCGCGCCCAGCGCCACGTTGTCCAGCAGGCTCATGTGCGGCCGCAGCTTCACGTGCTGGAAGGTGCGCGCCAGGCCCAGCCGCGCCACCTCGCGCTGCGGCATGCCGGCAATGTCGCGGTCCAGGAAGCGCACCTGGCCCGATGTCATGGGCAGCGTGCAGGTCAGCAGGTTGAACATGGTCGACTTGCCGGCGCCGTTGGGGCCGATCAGGCCAATGATCTCGCCCGCGTTCACGTCGAAGCTCACGTCGTTCACCGCCACCAGGCCGCCGAAGCGCTTGACCGCACCGTGCACCGACAGGATGGGCGTGCCGCGCCTGGGCAGCTCGCGATGCTGCAGCGGTGCGGCGGGCGCCCCCAGCTTGTCGGCGGATTGCGGCGCCTGGAACCTGCCCTTGGTGATGCGACGCAGGAAGCCCATCAGCCCGCCGCGCGCAAAGTGCAGCAGCAGGATGAACAGCGCCGCGAAGGTGATCGCCTCCAGCTGGCCGGCGCGCTGCGTGAGCAGCGGCAGCACGTCCTGCAGCGCGTTCTTGGCCACCAGCACCAGCGCCGCGCCCACCACCGCGCCTGCCAGCTGGCCGAGGCCGCCGGCCACTGCCATCAGCAGGTACTCGATGCTGGCGCGCACGTCGAACGGCGCCGGGCTCACGAAGCGGTTCATGTGCGCGTACAGCCAGCCGGCCAGGCCCGCGAAGATGGCCGCCAGCACGAACAGCGCAAGCCGCACCTTGTACGCATCGGCCCCCACGCTGGCCAGCAGGACCGAGCCGCCGCGCAGGCTGCGGATGGCCCGCCCCGGGCGCGATGCCAGCAGGTTGTAGCTGAACAGGAAGGCCAGGCCCACGATGGCCCAGATCAGGTAGTACATGGCCCGCGCATCCGCCAGCGAGAAGCTGCCGATGGAAAGCGGCGGAATGTTCGACAGGCCCGTGTGCCGGCCCAGCCCGTCCACGTTGCCGAACAGCATCGCGATGGAGATGCCCCACGCAATGGTCGACAGCGGCAGGAAGTGCCCGCCCAGGCGCAAGGTGAGCATGCCGATGGCCAGCGCCGACAGCCCGGTGAGCGCCAGCGCAAAGGCCAGCCCCAGCCAGGGCGACAGGCCCTGCGCGGTGGTGAGCCAGGCGGTGGAATAGGCGGCAATGCCCACGAAGGCCGCCTGCCCGAAGGAGGTGGCCCCGCCCACGCCCGTGAGCAGCACCAGGCCCAGCGCCACCAGGGTGCCGATGCCGATGTCGTTGAGCAGCGAAACGCTGAAGTTGCCCAGCGCCAGCGGGGCCAGCGCGATGGCGAGCACCACCAAGGCCATCAGCAGGCGGAAACGCGAGATGCGGCTCGTCTTGGCTTCGGCCTTGCCGACGGCTTGCACAGGAGGTTGCACAGGAGGTTGCACGGCGCTCATGACATGCCCCCCATGCTCGTCACTTCGTGTACTTCGCTGCCCCCCAAGGGGGCCTTCGCCGCTTCGGGCGGCCGTGCGCGGCTCATTGATCCACCTCCTCTTCATCTTCTTCCGCCTGCGGCGTGAGGAAGGAACGCAGCATCAGCACCGGGATCAGCAGGCTGAACACGATCACGTCCTTCAGCGCACCGCTCCAGAACGATGCAAAGCTTTCCACCAGGCCCACGGCAATGGCGCCGATGGCCGTCATGGGGTAGCTCACCAGCCCGCCGATGATGGCGGCCACGAAAGCCTTCAGGCCGATGATGAAGCCCGAGTCGTAGTACATGGTGGTCACCGGCGCGATCAGCACGCCGATCAGGCCGGCCAGCAGCGAGGCGCAGCCGTAGGCCAGCATGGCCGTGCGCGCCGGGCGGATGCCCACAAGCCGCGCGCCCACCCGGTTCACCGCCGTGGCGCGCAGGGCCTTGCCGGCCACCGTGCGCTCGAAGATGAGGAAGAACAGGCCGCTGAGCACGATGGCCGAGGCCACCATCAGCACCACCTGCCCGCTCACCGTGAAGCCTTCGGCCAGTTCGAACATGCCGCTGGCCAGCGGCGCCGTGCGCGAACCCTCGGGCCCGAAGAACAGCAGGCCCAGGCCCGAGAGCAGGAAGTGCAGCGCCAGCGACACGATCAGCAGCACCAGCACCGAGGCGTCGGCAATGGGCTGGTACACCACCCGCGCCAGCAGCGGCGAGATGGGCACCACCAGCAGCACGGTGGCAACGATCTGCAGCGAGGCCGGCACGCCGGAGCGTGCGGCCAGCCAGGCCAGCAGGCACGGCAGCGCCGGCAGCACGCCCCACATCAGCAGCGCCTTGGGAATGCGCGCGCCTTCACCGCGGCGCAGCAGCGAGCCCACCTCGGTCATGAGCGCCAGCGCCGCCAGCGTCAGCACCAGGCCGATGGTGGGCGGCATGCGGTTGGTCTCGAAGGCCGCCAGCGTGAGCGCGGCAAAGGCCGCCACGTCGCCGAAGGGCACGAAGACCACCCGCGTGACCGAAAAGATCAGCACCAGGCCGAGACCGGCCAGCAGATAAACAGCACCGTTCGCCAGGCCATCGATGCCCAGGATGAGTGCCACGTCCCATGTCATTTGAACCGTCCTTCCCAGATTTCTCGGATATCAACCACTGCATGCCTCGCAGCCCAGATCGTTCGCCACCCCATCGCCTGAGCCAGTCCCGCACCGGGGAACCGGCTTCGCCGGGCCCCAGGTGGGGTCGCCCCCTCGGGGGGTGGCGAATTACACGCAGCGAAGCGAAGTGAAAAGCCGGGGGG
>JAFECZ010000219.1 GCA_018241905.1 Pseudomonadota bacterium | reverse complement strand
TACCTGCTCGACCACGCCCAGCTTAAAAGCCAGTGTGTAGTCCCTCTGCGTTCGCGTGACCCTCGATTCCATCACCCTTGCCCTTTCTGCAGTGAAAGGGTGTCAACACTGGGTAGGACGGGTCAGGAAAATGGAAAAGGCCGGAAGCACTTGCATGCTTCCGGCCTTTGAATCTGGTCCGCCGCCAGGAATCGAAAAATAACGTGTAGGGCGCACGAACTCGAGACAAGGTAAATTTCGTCAGCGAACATACCAACGGTTATGCCAACAACTGGTGTGTTGACCTCAAATGTGCAACTGGTTTGACCAGCAGCGGCGCCACGGACCGAAAAAAGATCTCGCGGTCTGCTCGCGGATCTGGAAAGGTGCATAGAGGCCGACCCTAAGCAGGAGCTCCACGCTGGCTTTTTCGGATCGGGTCTCGCTGCGCATCGTCTTGAGCGTCAGGGATACGGTAGCTCAGACCCTGCACGACATACCGATGGCTCTGGTCGTCCCCCCCTTCACGGGAATGGCGAAAATCCCTCTCGAAGGAGCGGCGTACGAGATCCATGTTGCCGAGCATGCCCAGCGCGACCGGAATCTCCTCGCGCCGGACGCCTGTCCATCGCGTGATGGCGGTGTAGCTAAGAGCCGTCGTGTTGAGTGCATCGTTGCGCAAGTGCACCATGAGCAGGTAGATTTTCAAGGCGTTCAGGGTGACCTTGTTCCGTTTCTCCTGCTTGAACAGAAGGCTGCCGTCGCCGTTCAATAGCTTCTCTTGGGGCAGCTTCCGCCACCCGCCTTTGTTGTTCTCCAGACCGATGAGTTCATACCGGCTGGAGTGTCCCTTGACGACGCGGATCGCTTCTAGCCCTTGCAGCAGGTTAAGCGCCCCGGCGATTGTGACCTTGGCAAAGCCGGTCATCTTGCGCAGTTCTTCGTAGGTCAGCCCGACGACTGTCGGACGCACGTCGCCATTGCGTGGATCCAGGTCCTTGCCCAGCTGGTTGAGCCGGATTGCCAATGCGAAAAGCACGACGATTGCAGCAATGGCCGTCGCATGGTGCTTGTCCCACATGAGATCCCGCATCGGGTGGTGGTAGCTGTCCGGGTCCGAGGGGTCGGAAGCCTCCAGCTCGAGCCGCTGAATCCATCGACTCGGAAACTTTGCCCAGACAGGCTGTTTCACGGCTTTTTCCCCACCAGCCAAATGGCAAGGCCAGCTACCAGCAGCGCAGCCAAAGCAACTACTGAGAGCAGCACCATCGGACTGCTCTGCAAAGCAGCTACTGCTGTCACCACTTCCTTAATAAGACCCAGCTCGAGTTGCATTCGATTTCTCCGCGTTGATTTTTCGATGGGTCAACTATCGAAGAGAGTGCAACGTCGTTCTAGAAGGCGTACCAGTCAGTACCTTCCAAACAATCTTTTTTTATTCTTATACGACAACAAGTTACCTACAAAATTTTCGTTTCATGTAGATCCCGAATCAGTTCACTTCTCTAGTAGCCTATACCCCACACTTCGGGACTGGCGGCGTCCTTCCGGCACTTTCAGTTCACTTCTGAATGCCGATGTGGGATGGTATGAGGCAGCCGCGCGGCTGGGAATAAGCATAAAGTGAGTAATTGCTTACTTTTCACTGCCTAATCAGCCCCCCAGCACCTTCATCGCGGCAGTCTTCGGATCGCCAAAAAAGATAGAGTCGACCTGTTCCATGATGTCGGCGCTTACGTCGAGGAAGTTGCGCTTGTTCTCGATGGGGATAAGGGCGCGCTTCGCGCCGTTGTCCTTTGCGACCTGGAGCGGCTCGTTAAGGGAGCGGAGGGGTTTAATGTTTCCCTGGACGCTGAGGTCGCCAAGGATGAGGAGCGCGGGGCTCACGGGCGCCTTGCGCAACGCCGAGTACGCGGCCACGAAGAAGGCGACGCCGAGCTCTGCCTCGACGCGATTGGCGAGGAGGTCGATTACCTCGACGTGCAGATCGGAGACGTCGAGGTCACGGGCGATGCCCAGCTCGGACTTCTTGGTCTGGAGAAAGCTAAAGGCCCGCTGCACGGACTCCTTCATCGCGCCCGCCACGCCGCCTGCGAGCCTCAGCTTCCCCGTGCCTGAGGAGACAGACACCTCGACCCGATAGAGGCCGACAGTGCCCTCAGCTGTGACGCCAGCGGTGTAGACACTGCCGGGGGCCAGCGGGTCAGTCGAAATGAGATCGCGGCCGCCCTGTTCGGGCACGCCGACGAACTTCTCCTCGCCAGTCTCGTTGTCCGAGTAGCTGAAGGACGTATGGTAGTACTCGAAGGCGCCCATCTTTTTAAGCTGCTCCTTCACGCGGCGGCGCCCCTCAACTGCCAGTTCGAGGATCTCGCTCAGCTCGTCGCGCGTGACCTCGCCATGCGGGAAGAGGATCTTCATTAGACCCGAGACAGTCTTGCGCACGGCCTTCCGGTCGCGGGCGTTGAGGTGAGCCCCGAGCGAAAAGTGGCGGTCGATGACCTCTGTGAAATTATGCTTCCGCATCTCACGGAGTGCTTCTGCGAGGTAGTCGACAACGAACCCGTAGTGGCTCGTGAACATCTCGTTCCGCATCTTCGGGATCTCCCAGCCAGGAAGATAGAAGTGCATCCGGTCGATGAAGGCCATGTCGTCGCGAATGATGTCGGGCATGGGCGCGAAAAGGTGGCCGGTCTGCACCATCACGTCGACGGGCTGATTGGTGTTGCCGAACATCGCGATGCTCGCGTCACCCGAGATCGCCTCCTGGCCTCGCTGGAAGGTGCCGGATTCGCAGTAGGTCTTCATCGTCGTAATGACCTCCTTCGGCATCTTCTGGAGGTCCGCGACCTCGTCGAAGCCGACGACGTCCCAGATCTGCACCATCCCCTTCTGGCGGCCGTTCATGTGGCCGAAGAGGTTGGCCACCGTAGTGCCGCCGGTGAGGAGCGCCGAGTACGGAGAGACCTCCTGTACGACGTAGCTCTTGCCCGTGCCGCGCGGGCCGAGCTCGACGAGGTTGTAGTTGCGTTCCGCAAGCGGGATGAGGCGCACGAGGAAGAGCAGCTTCAGGCGGCGGCTCATCTCGTCGGGCTCGTAGCCAATGCTGCGCATTACGAGGTCGAGCCACTCGTCGAGCGTGAACTCGCCGCGGACGCGGCGGTACTCCTCGAGGTCGAAAGTTGCGATCTGGATGGGCGTAAGCTTGTCGATCCAAAACGGATTCTTGCCCTTCGACTCCTCGTCGTACTCGAAGCGCATATCGACCTGCGACCAGACGCCACCCATCACAAGGCGCTCGAAGTCGCGCACGTAGTGCTCCGGCACGTGGACGTTCTTGTGACCGAAGTTCGTGACCTCGGCCCAGTAGTCCGAGTCGACGAGGCGAACCTTCACCTTGTCGATGAAGGTGTGGCGACCGCGATCCTTTACCATCGCCTGCGCCTTCATCGACTCATCGGAGCGGATGTAGTTGTTGGCGAGCGTGTCGTTGACGACCTGCAGTCCCATCTGAATCGCGACCTCGTCGGACGAGGCGCAGTACTTCCCAAGCAGGAACTCGAGGACGAACACCGGCACGTTGGCGCCGACCTTCACCTTTCGGACGAGGTCCTTGCGCACCACCTTGCCCGCGAACAGGCGGTTGACCTTGTCGTCGAGGGCGTCTCTCTGAGGGCTTGCTCCGTTGCTCATGGCTACACTCCAAGTCGAACCGGGATGTCGGTCGGCGATCGGTACAGCTCCGCATCGGTTGTCGGATCTTGTACCACGACGCGCACTGAGGCGGCGCTCTCGTCGCTCAAGAGGAAGGCGATGGTCGCGCGCTTGTTCGGCTCGAGCTTCACGGTGCCCGTGGCCCGGTCGAAGTGCGCGTCCACCGCCATGCCCATCGCTCCAACCTGCTTCCCGGCCGCCATCAGGAGCGGCCTCACCTGGACACCCGTCTCGCCAAGCAGCATCTGCTTCGCACCGTAGATGAACGTGACGCTGAAGATGCGGTTGGTCACGGCCTCGGGGAGACCGCTCGCCTCGATGGGTCCTGCCGAGGGGCGCGCGTCGCGCGTCTTCGTGCGCACGGTCAACACCGGGATGACCATCTCCTGCAGCGACGGTCCGCCGTGATGAAACGCGAGATCGCCGCCCGCCTTGAAGACCCCGGTCGCCGCCGGGAACACCAGCTCAAGGTCCGAGGCGTAGCCGAGCTGCGTGGCCGAGACGCGCACGCACCCCGCCGACGTCGCACCGCCGCGCCCAATCCAGCAGCGCCGGTGCAGCTCAACGGTGTCGCCCCCGGGGGCATCGGTGCGCATCGACTCATCGCGGTCGGAGGCGAAGAACAGGTGGCCGTGGTCGGCGCTCACGACCGCGTGCTCAACGCCCGCCTTGGCCAGCTTCCCGATAGCGAGCTTGAGGTTGTCGATGACGCTATCCATCACCTGACGCGCCTGGAACGTGAAGCCGGTCTCACCTGCGTGATCGATCTCCTGGGAACGCACGACGACGACCTGAGCGCCCTCGACCTTCTTCGCGAGCTTCGAGGGCTGAAGCGACAGCAGCTCGTCGAGTGCGAGGTCCACCAGGTTCGGCACACGCGCGGCCGCGTGCTTCTTGCGGGCGGCGAGGTCGGGCAGGAAGGCGTCGTCGATGCGAGCGCCAAGCTTGCCCTTCTCCTCGACGACCGAAAAGCTAGACGAGGCACCGGGCATGAGCGCTGCCATGCCGATGGGCGTGATGCTCGGCAACGCGCCGACCGCCGCGCGCACGGCCACCTCTGAGGTCCTCGGCAGGCGCTCGGCCAGCTCGACCCCCATCTCGAAGCGCATGGCGTCGACGAGGAAGTAGGCGACGGGCGTGGGCTTGGCGCTGACCACCTCGCTCCAGGTCCGCGTCTGATGCAGAGCGCTGGGCACCGTCCAGGCGGCCTTGCCGAGAGCCTTGGTGAAGCCTTCGGCCATCGCGTGGACTGCGTCTTCGTAGGCGCGCCGGACGACCGCGAGCGGGCGCTCATCAGGGTCTTCATCGAGCTTCGAGACGACGAACTCGAGACGTCGCTGTGCCTGATCGAGGCGGAACCAGCCGGACCCGGACTGCGTCACGTAGGCGTCAAGCCAGGTTGCTGCATCTCCTGAGGTCTTGCCCACTGCTGCCTTCACTTGGACCGCCAGATCGCCCAGCTCGGCCATGCGCCGAGTGGCCTCCCACTGGGCCTTCCGAGCGACGTCACGGTCAAGCCAGAAACTCTGTTCTCGCTCGGATACGAGCGAGAGAGCGCTCTCGAACTTGCCGTTCGCGATGAGATCCCCGGCGTGACGGAGCAGCGCGCGTTCCTCGAACCGGAACGTGTCGATGGAGCCGAGCGAGCCGGGGGGCAGCTTGGCGTTCTTGAGCCCCAGCTCCTCCTCAACTCGGTCGGCGCGCGTCGCGTACATGTCGGCGTGGCCGGTGCGCAGGCGCCGCGCGAGCTCTCGCACGGCGAACTCCTCGTTCTTCGTCGGAGGCTTCTGCACGCTGTCGAGCGCTGCGGGAGCGTCGCACGAGAGGTCGAGGCGAAACTCGCTCGCGAGCACGAAGCGCAGCACGATGGCGCGGAGCTTCGCGAGCGGCGAATCGGCCACGAGATCCAAGCCCAGGCGTGCCTTGACGAGCTTGATCAGCTCGCGCGTCGCCTCCTTGCTGACGATCTCGGCGTCGCGAGCGTCACTCACGAGCCACGCAGTGAGCAGCCCATCGTTGCCGCTCGCATCGTGGAAGATGCTCTTCAAGATCGACGGCGGCTCCGCACCCGAGTTGCCCGCCGCCGCGCGCGCGAGGTCCTCGTAGGAGACCTTGCGATCGAAAGGCAGCATCTCGTCGACGACGCCGAGCGTGTACTTCTGGAGCAGGACGTTCTTGGCGAGCTGCTTCAGCTCGGGCTTCCAAGTGCGGCCCGCCTTCTCCAGTTCCATCAGCACCGAGGCCTTCGTGTCGTGGGCGAGACCGGGGATGTAGACGACCAGCACGTCGGGCTTGTCGCCGCTCACCAGCGGCTCGATGACGGCGCGCAGCTCGAACAGCGAGCCCGCGTACTCGGCGAGGCTCGCCTTGATGCCCGCGACGCCCACCGCCACCGGCTCGCTGGCCGCGCGCGGACCACCGCGCATTTCGTTAACGAACGGACGGAACTCGCCGCGCTCGTCGTACCAGACGACGACGCGACGTTCCTTTAGCTTTTCGGCGAGCTGCTTGACCACGTAGTCGTGAAGCGGGTGCATCAGGCGTCTCCTCCCTCGGCGGCTGAAGCGGCCTTGCGACGGCCACCGCTCTTGCGCCCGGTGCTCTTGCCGCTCGCCACGGGCGCTTCGAGCAGGCTCTTCAGCGCGGACTTTACGGCGGGCGAGGTCCACTCCCTCACCTGCTCGTCGACGCTCCTGGTTGGTGTCTCGCGAGAGGTCCACTTGCCATCGGTGCCCTCGGCCCAGAACACGCCTTCGAGCCCATGGGCGATGGCGAGGCTGCGGTCCTTGGCGCACCTCGGGACCACGCGCTCGGGCCAGAGGTGCATGGCGAGGTGGGCCCAGTCGTACTTGCCGTCAACGAGCGCGTCCCAGGTGAACTTCAGCTCCTTCTGCCAGGCCTTGTTCTGTGGGACGAGGCGCCAAAGCGGGGCGAAGTTGATGATGACGCCGTCATCGAGGTTCGGCTTCCAGAGCGGGGCGATGCGCTTCACCTCGTCGAGGAAGGCGCGCAGCTCCTCGACCAGCCCCTCCTGTGCGGCGAGCTGCTTGCGCTGGGCGGAGGTGGCGCCGTCGCGCAGCTCGGTGGTGAGCGACTCGAGGCGCCGCTCCTCGTGCGCGAGCTTGGGCGCGACGTAGTCGTTTTGGACGCGGAAGAGCGTGTCTTTGCTGAAGGCGTGGAGGTAGAGCCACACCGAGTAACCTGCCGAGGGCGTCGCGAGCTGCCAATAGATCGGCGCCTTGCGACGGCTCTTCGAATACATCTTGATGTGCAGCGGGAAGAACTCCTTGGCGAGCCACGCGCGGAGGTTGTCGGGCGCGTCGACCTTTACCCGCTCTGCGATGGAGAGGGCGCGCGCGCCGAGGTCGCCCTTGTGGCCTTCGTCGTCGACGAGGATGTCGGGGCGGTCGGCCGGCTCTTCGCCACCCGGGTACATGCCGGGCGAACGTGAGGGCAGTGGATCGAAGGGGTCGGGCTCGGGCGGGATGGCGCGCTCGCCGGTCGCGAGGCGCGGATCGAAGCGACCAAAGGCGACCCCGACAAGCCAGGAACCGAGCGCATCAGAGCCGCCTCCGGCCGACAGATCGTCATCGCCCGACTCTTCCTCGTCCTCATCCCGCACATCATCGTCCTCGGAAGAAGAACTCGACGCCGGACGTTGAGCGGCCAGCTCGATCGCGGCGCGGTCCTCCGCGACAATGCCGTAGTGAGCAAACGTCGCATCGTCGACCGTTCGTTGCAGAGAAGTCAGCTCAATGTCGATGGCGGCACGATCGAGGGGCGCACCACCACGGCACCGCTCGGGGAGCAAGAAGGCATGCGACGTTTCGTTGGTCGAATCCAGGGAGCGCATGAGTGACCACGCGCGGCAGGCCGACGCTGACAACACTCGTCGCCCACCTTCGGAGAAGTCCTTCCACGGCAGGGACTGCAGCGTCCCGACGATGAACTCGGGAAAGCCATGTCGGCCGAGAGCGACCTTGAACAGGTAGTCGAAAACCAAACTATTGAACGCTGCAATCGTCGCCGCGAGATCCGCCTTGGGCACAAAAGCCGCATAGCCACGGTCAGAAAAGACGCATCCAGCGGGCAGAAACTGTGGAGCGAAGCGGGACGCACGAAGAGTCCACGTAGCGCCCGCCCGGAAGTGCGGGTGGGACCGATGAAGAACGAACTCAGCGTTGGAACCCAAGTATGGAAACTTGGCGAGGAGTTCAGCTTCGATCTCTCTCGCGTTCGCTTCCCACTTCACGAGTAGGTAGATGTCCGCGTAGTATGGAGAGCGCTTTCCCCCCTTGGCGAATGGAACCCATCTGCTTCCTCTGGTTCGGGGAACATCCGGCCCAATCTCCCAATCGAGTCGAAGGAACCGAAAGTTGTTCTTCGTCGAAGCGCCGATCTTCGCGGTTCGATCATCGCACTCGAACTTCGGCAGCTTGCTGAATAGCTCGCGCACTCGTGGGCCAAGCCAGTACGCGAACGGGCTCCCGGGTATTGCGCAGAAGGAACCGGCTGCCCGCTCAAACGTTGTGTGCGGCTCGGGGCTTCCTTCCGCAAGCGCACGAATGGCACGCAATAGGGCGTTCGGCTTCTCATCGGCCGTCGGGTCGAGCACGCGAAGAAACGCGGTCATGAAAGTGCCTCCAAGCAATAGGCGGCGGTCTCCACCATCGCGCTGTCGAGAACGCCATGTCCGAGGTCGGCGAATACTGCCGGTGGCGCTTGCTTCAGCAGGATCTCTTCGCGCCACTTCTGGAAGCTGGATA
>JAFECZ010000218.1 GCA_018241905.1 Pseudomonadota bacterium | reverse complement strand
CACTTCTCGTCAGTCCCATGCAGCCGCATCAACTTCTATCGCTGCGCGCCAGCCGGTGCTCCAGCTTGCGCAGCCCGGTCGTCAGCGCCAGCGTCATCAGCCAGTAGATGACCGAGATGGCCAGGTAAGGCTCCCAGTAGCGTGCATAGGCACCGGCCACGGTGCGCGCCGCGTAGGCCAGCTCGGCCAGGCCGATGGCCGAGACCAGCGAGGTGTCCTTGAGCAGCGCGATCATGTTGTTGCCCAGCGGCGGCAGCATGCGGCGAAATGCCTGCGGCAGCACCACGTAGCGCATCACCTGCGGGGGCGTCAGCCCAAGCGAGCGCCCGGCGTCGAACTGCCCGCGCGAGATCGACTGGATGCCGGCGCGGAACACCTCCGAGATGTAGGCCGCCGAATTGAGCGACAGCGCCACCACGCCCGAGATGAGCGCGCCGTGCTCCTGCTTGAGCGTGCGTGCCAGCTCGCCGCTGATGATCAGGCCGTCCACCGGGTGGATGAACACCGGCATCACCGCGAAGTGGATCAGCAGGATCTGCACGAACAGCGGCGTGCCGCGAAAGAAGCTCACATACACCGTGGCAGGCCAGCGCAGCAGGAAGCGCGCCACCCAGGTCCACGGCGCATGCCGCGCCTGCGCCAGCCGCGCCAGTGCCAGCAGCAGGCCGCCGGTGATGCCCAGCATCACGCAGGCCACCGTCATGCGCAGCGTCATCCAGGCGCCTTGCCAGAACAGGTCCTTGTATTCGACCAGGATGTCCCAGCGGAACCAGCCGAACAGCGTCACGGGTTGATCCATGTCGACCTCCTCGATTTCTTTTCTATTGATTGATTGACCACGAATGAAAAACGGCCGCGCGAGGGCGGCCGTGTGCGGCAAGCTCGCCTGGCCGCCCTCAGCGAGCGTCAGGCTCCT
This sequence comes from Pseudomonadota bacterium, assembly GCA_018241905.1. GTDB lineage: Bacteria > Pseudomonadota > Gammaproteobacteria > Burkholderiales > Burkholderiaceae_C > Variovorax. The sequence goes on along the minus strand of JAFECZ010000218.1, from coordinate 7,544 downwards.
TGTTGAACCACTTCTTGTAGATGGTGGCGTAGCTGCCGTCGGCGCGGATGGCGGCCAGGCCGGCAGTCAGCTTGTCGAGCAGGGCCTTGTCGCCCTTCTTCACCACGATGCCGAAGCCTTCTTCGGGGAAGGACTTGTCGTCCACCGTCTTGAGGCCCGGCGTCTGCGAGACGCGGTAGGCGATCACGCCGTTGTCGCCCATGGCGGCGTCCACGCCGCCGCCGGCCAGCTCGGAAATGATGAGCGGCGTGCTCTCGAAGCGGCGGATGTCGGGGCTGGTCTTGCCGAATTCGCGCGAGGCGATGTCGTCGGCGGTGGAGGCGCTCACCACGGCGATCTTCTTGCCCTTGAGGTCCTTCAGCGAAGCGACGGTGCTGCTCTTGGGCACCGCGATCAGCTGGCGCGCGGCAAAGTACGGCGGGGTGAAGTCGTAGCTCTGCTTGCGCTTCTCGTTGATGGTCACGCCCGAGATCACCAGGTCGACGTCGCCGTTGTTCAGCGCGCCGAAGATGCCGGTGAAGGGCGTGTTCACGATCTTGATCTTCAGGCCCTGCTGCTTGGCAATGGCGTTGATGATGTCGATGTCGAAGCCGACGATCTGCTTGTCCTTGTTCTCGAAGGCGAAGGGCGCGTAGGTGGCGCTGGAGGCCACGATCAGCTCGCGGGCAGGTGCCTGGGCGTGGCTGCTCAATGCAAAAGTGGCGCAGGTGGCGGCGGCCAGGCCGAGGGTGATGGCGCGGCGGGTGCGGTTCATGGTGGGTGTTGTGTCTCGGTTGTTGGCTGGAAGCGTGGAAGTGGCCGAATGGCCAGCTGCGCGATTCTAGGTGGCGCCTACTTCTTCTGGCCCAGGTGCGACAGCGGCAGCGCGTGGCTGGACTTGACCTCGCCCAGCGAAAAGCTGGTGTGCAGGTCCTTCACGTCGGGCAGGTTCATCAGGTGCTGGCGGGCAAAGGCGGAAAAGCTGTTCAAGTCCTGCGCCACCACCTGCAGCTCGAAGGTGCCGGTGCCGCTGATGTAGTGGCAGGCCACCACCTCGGGCATCTTGCGGATCGCGTCTTCCAGCTTGCGGGTGGCTTCGTTGCTCACGCGTTCCGTGTCGACCCGCACGAAGGCCAGCACGCCCAGGCCGATCTTGTGGCGGTCGATGTCGGCGTGGTAGCCGCGGATGATGCCCGCCGCCTCCAGCGCACGCACCCGGCGCCAGCAGGGCGCGGCCGACAGGCCCACGCGCTGCGCCAGCTCGGCATTGGTCAGGCGGGCGTCGGCCTGCAGCTCTTGCAGGATCGCGAGGTCAAACTTGTCGATGCTTTCCACAAAGGATGATTCTAAGAAAGAAGCTTTCCGAAATGTGGGTTTTCAGGGCACAAAACGCAAACACCTATCTGGCCAGCAGGCATACACTTCGCCTGCAATCATGGCGGAAGGTGTCCTGATCGGGATGCCATTTGCGCACGCCATGCCCACAAGGCACAAGAGCCACCCACGGAGACCACGAATATGAACGCCCCGCTGCCCGAGCACATCCGCAAGGCGCTAGAAACCGTCACGCTCGACGACAAGTACAGCCTCGACTACGGACGTGCCTTCATGAGCGGGGTGCAGGCCCTGGTCAAGCTGCCCATGCTGCAGCGCCAGCGCGACGCCCTGGCCGGCAAGAACACGGCGGGCTTCATCAGCGGCTATCGCGGCTCGCCCCTGGGCGGCTACGACCAGGCCCTGTGGAAGGCCAGCAAGTTCCTGAAAAGCCAGAACATCGTGTTCCAGCCCGGCGTGAACGAGGAACTGGCCGCCACTGCCCTGTGGGGCACGCAGCAGATGGGCTTTGCGCCCGCGGGCAGCAACAAGTTCGATGGCGTCTTCGGCATCTGGTACGGCAAGGGCCCGGGCGTGGACCGCTGCTCGGACGTGTTCAAGCATGCCAACATGGCCGGCACCACGCCCTGGGGCGGCGTGATCGCGGTGGCGGGCGACGACCACATCTCCAAGAGCTCGACCGCCGCGCACCAGAGCGACCACATCTTCAAGGCCTGCGGCTCGCCGGTGTTCTTCCCGGTGGACGTGCAGGAAATCCTGGACCTGGGCATCCACGCCTTTGCCATGAGCCGCTTCTCGGGCGTGTGGGCGGGCATGAAGACCATCCAGGAAATCGTCGAATCCAGCGCCACCGCCATGATCGACCCGGAGCGCGTGGACATCGTCATTCCCACCGACTTCGAAATGCCGCCCGGCGGCCTGCACATCCGCTGGCCCGACCATGCGCTGGAGCAGGAGGCGCGGCTCATGCACTACAAGTGGTATGCGGCGCTGGCCTACATCCGTGCCAACCGGCTGAACCACAACGTGATCGAGGGCCCCAACGACCGCTTCGGCATCATGGCCAGCGGCAAGGCCTACAACGACACCCGCCAGGCCCTGATCGACCTGGGCCTGGACGACGCCACCTGCCGCCAGCTGGGCATCCGCCTGCACAAGGTGGCGGTGGTGTGGCCGCTGGAGGCGCAGCTCACCCGCGACTTCGCCACCGGCCTGCAGGAAATCCTGGTGGTGGAGGAAAAGCGCCAGGTCATCGAATACCAGCTCAAGGAAGAGCTCTACAACTGGCGCGCCGACGTGCGCCCCAACGTGCTGGGCAAGTTCAACGAGCTGGAAGGCGACTACTCCGGCGGCGAATGGGCCATGCCCAACCCGACGGCCAACACACTGCTGCGCGCCAACGCCGACCTGAACCCGGCGCTGATCGCCAAGGCCATCGTGCAGCGCCTGCGCAAGACCGGCATCCTCGAAGCCGCCGGCGCCGACATGACCGCGCGCCTGGAATCGCAGATGGCCATCCTGGAGGCCAAGGAGCGCTCCATGCAGGTGCTGAGCACCGGCGGCGTGAGCGAAGGCCGCATGCCCTGGTTCTGCTCGGGCTGCCCGCACAACACCAGCACCGTGGTGCCCGAGGGCTCGCGCGCGCTGGGCGGCATCGGCTGCCACTTCATGGCGACCTGGATGGACCGCTCCACCATCGGCTTCACGCAGATGGGCGGCGAGGGCGTGCCATGGGTGGGCCAGCAGGCCTTCTCCAACGAGAAGCATGTGTTTGCCAACCTGGGCGACGGCACCTACTTCCACAGCGGCCTGCTGGCCATCCGCCAGAGCATCGCCGCGGGCGTGAACATCACCTACAAGATCCTCTACAACGACGCGGTGGCCATGACCGGCGGCCAGACCGTGGGCGAGCGGCCCGAAGGCCACTCGGTGCTGCAGATTGCCGAGAGCCTGCATGCCGAAGGCGCGAAGAAGGTGGTGGTGGTCACCGACGAGCCCGAGAAGTACGAGGGCGTGAACATCCCCGGCGCCTACGACGGCAAGAAGGTGGCGGTGCGCCACCGCGACGAGCTGGACGCGATCCAGCGCGAATTCCGCGAGATCGAGGGCACCACCGCCATCATCTACGACCAGACCTGCGCCACCGAGAAGCGCCGCCGCCGCAAGCGCGGCACCATGGTGGATCCGGCGGTGCGCGTGGTCATCAACGACCTGGTGTGCGAGGGCTGCGGCGACTGCAGCGTGCAGAGCAACTGCTTGAGCGTGGAGCCGCTGGAGACCGAGTTCGGCCGCAAGCGCACCATCAACCAGAGCAGCTGCAACAAGGACATGAGCTGCCTCAAGGGCTTCTGCCCGAGCTTCGTCACGGTGGACGGCGCCAAGCTGAAGAAGAAGGACAAGGCCAAGGTGCCCGCGCCTTCGTCGCTGGGCGCGCTGCCCGATCCGCGCGTGCCGGCCCTGGCCGCCTCGCAGGTCTGGGGCATCGTGGTCGCGGGCGTGGGTGGCACGGGCGTCATCACCATCGGCCAGCTGCTGGGCATGGCGGCGCACATGGAAGGCAAGGGCATCGTCACGCAGGACGCGGCGGGCCTGGCGCAAAAGGGCGGCGCCACCTGGAGCCACGTGCTCATCGGCGCCACGCAGGCCGACATCCGCACCACCCGCGTGGGCACGGCGGCGGCCGACCTGATCCTGGCCTGCGACCCGCTGGTGGCGGTCAATGCCGAAACCCTGGCACGCATGCGCGAGGGGCGCACCCACGTGGCCCTCAACAGCCACGGAGCGCCCACGGCCGCCTTCGTGCGCAACGCCAACTGGCAGAACCCACAGGACGCTTGCGCCGAGGATATCGCCAAGGCGGTGGGCGAGCAGGGCCTGGGCACCTTCGACGCCGACCAACTGGCCACGGCGCTGATGGGCGACAGCATCTACGTCAACCCGATGATCCTGGGCTATGCCTGGCAGAAGGGCTGGGTGCCGCTGGAGCATGAATCGCTCATGCGCGCCATCGAGCTCAACGCGGTGGCGGTGGACAACAACAAGGCGGCCTTCGAGTGGGGCCGCCGCGCCGCGCACGACCTGGCGTCGCTCAACAAGATCGCCTCGCCCGGCACCGTGATCGAATTCAAGAAGCGCGACAGCGTGCAGAGCCTGGTGGCGCGCCGCGTGGAGTTCCTCACTGGCTACCAGAACGCCGCCTATGCCGAGCAGTACCGCGCCTTCGTGGAGAAGGTGCGCGAGGCCGAGGCCCAGGCCACCGGCAAGAGCAGCATGGCCGAGGCGGTGGCCCGCTACCTGTTCAAGCTGATGGCCTACAAGGACGAGTACGAGGTGGCGCGCCTGCACACCGATCCGTCCTTCCTGGCCAAGGTGGCCGGCATGTTCGAGGGCGAGATGGGCAAGGACTTCCAGCTGAACTACCACCTGGCCCCGCCCATCATCGCCAAGCGCAACGACAAGGGCGAACTGGTCAAGCAGAAGTTCGGCCCGGCCATGCTCAAGGGGTTCAAGGTGCTGGCCAGGCTCAAGGGCCTGCGCGGCACGGCGCTGGACATCTTCGGGCGCACCGAGGAGCGCAAGACCGAGCGCGCCCTGATCGGCGAGTACCGTGCCAGCGTTGAAGAAGTGCTGCGCGGCCTGTCTGGCGCCAACCACGCGCTGGCGCTGGAAATCGCCAGCCTGCCCGAGCAGATCCGCGGCTACGGCCACGTGAAGGAGCGCAACCTGGCCGCCGCCCGCGTGCGCTGGAGCGCGCTGATGGAAAAGTGGCGCAATCCGCAGGCGGCCCCCCGCGCCGCCGCGTAGCCTGACTCCATGCCAGTCCCGCCTGGGAACCGGCTTCGCCGGGCCCCGGGCGGGGTCGCCCCCCACCGGGGGGTGGCGAATTACACGCAACGCAGCGGAGTGAAAAGCCAGGGGGGTCTCATTGCCCCCCGGTGAAAACCCCGGCACGGGTGCCGGGTTAGCAAGGCATTGGCGGCCAGCCGCGTCCTACAATGCGCGGTTGGCGTGCGGGGGCTTCGGCCCGCGCCGCGTGGCCGCGCATCGAAGCGGCGGCCACCTGGAAAACGCGGGCAACGCCCGCGGCCTGTCATTCCCCTGTTGGAGAACCCCTTGTTCATTTCTTCCGCCTTCGCACAAACCGCCCCCGCAGCCGGCGGCGACATGATGTCCTCCATCGGCAGCATGCTGCCGCTGCTGCTCATGTTCGTGGTGCTGTACTTCGTCATGATCCGCCCCCAGATGAAGCGCCAGAAGGAAACCCGCAACATGCTGGCGGCGCTGGCCAAGGGTGACGAAGTGGCCACCGCCGGCGGCGTGCTGGGCAAGATCACGGAACTTGGCGACCAGTACATGACTCTGGAAATCGCCAGCGGCGTGAACGTGCGCGTGCAGCGCAACGCCGTGGTCCAGGTGCTGCCCAAGGGCACCGTCAAGTAAGCACCCTGCCTGCAAGTTAGTTTTCATCGGCGGTGGCGGACAACGCCTGCCGCCCGAGCGCGATCATGAACCGTTACCCGGTCTGGAAGTACACGATCATCGTGATCGTGCTGCTGGTGGGGCTGCTGTATGCCCTGCCCAATTTCTTCGGCGAAGCACCGGCGGTGCAGGTGTCGGCCGCCAAGTCCACCGCCAAGGTCGACGACAGCACCCGCACCCGCATCGAGGCCGCGCTGAAGGCGGCCAACCTGCAGCCCGACCTGCTCACGCTGGACGGCACCTCGGTGCGGGCGCGCTTCGTCACCACCGACGACCAGCTCAAGGCCCGCGACGTGCTCCAGCATGCGCTGGTGCCCGACGCGAACGACGCGCCCTACGTGGTCGCGCTCAACCTGGTGTCGCGCTCGCCCTCCTGGCTCACGGCACTGCACGCCCACCCGATGTACCTGGGCCTGGACCTGCGCGGCGGCGTGCACTTCATGCTCCAGGTCGACATGAAGGGCGCCCTGGACAAGAAGGCCGAGACCATTGCCAGCGACCTGCGCCAGACGTTGCGCGACAAGAGCATCCGCGGCACCGCGGTGAGCCGCAATGGCCAGACGGTGGAAGTGCGCTTCCGCGACCAGGCCTCGCTGGAAGCCACGCAGCGCATCGTGCAGGACCAGTTCACCGACCTGGCCGCCACCGCCAGCCAGGACGGCAACGAGTGGAAGCTCACCACCACCTTCAAGCCCGAGGCGGCCCGCCGCCTGCAGGATGCGGCGCTCAAGCAGAACATCACCACCCTGCACAACCGGATCAACGAGCTGGGCGTGGCCGAGCCGGTGATCCAGCAGCAGGGCATCGATCGCATCGTGGTGCAGCTGCCCGGCGTGCAGGACACCGCCAAGGCCAAGGACATCCTGGGCCGCACCGCCACGCTTGAGCTGCGCCTGGTGGACGAGTCGGCCGAGGGCCGTGCCGCGGAAACCGGCAGCGGCCCGGTGCCCTTCGGTTCGGAGAAATTCACCGACCGCCAGGGCCGCCCCGTCATCGTCAAGAAGCAGGTGGTCATCACCGGCGAGAACCTGACCGACGCGCAGCCCGGCTTCGATTCGCAGACCCAGCAGCCCAAGGTCGACCTCACGGTGGACGCCAAGGGCGGGCGCATCATGCGCGACGTCAGCCGCGAGAACTTCCGCAAGCGCATGGCCATCCTGCTGTTCGAAAAGGGCAAGGGCGAGGTGCTCACGGCGCCGTCCATCAACGGCGAGCTCGGCACGCGCTTCCAGATCTCCGGCTCGATGAGCGTGGTGGAAGCCAACGACCTGGCCCTGCTGCTGCGCGCCGGCTCGCTGGCCGCGCCCATGGAAATCATCGAGGAAAGCACCATCGGCCCGACGCTCGGTGCGGACAACATCGAGAAGGGCTTCAAGAGCGTGGCCTACGGCTTCCTGGCGATCATGATCTTCATGTGCGCCTACTACGCGCTGTTCGGCCTGTTCTCCTCCATTGCGCTGGCCGTCAACCTGCTGCTGCTGGTGGCCATCCTGTCGATGCTGCAGGCTACCCTCACGCTGCCGGGCATTGCCGCCATGGCACTGGCCATCGGCGTGGCCATCGACTCCAACGTGCTGATCAACGAGCGGGTGCGCGAAGAGCTGCGCGGCGGCGCCTCGCCGCAGGCGGCCATCCACGCCGGCTACGACCGCGCCTGGAACACCATCCTGGACTCCAACGTGACCACCCTCATCGCCGGCATCGCGCTGCTGGCCTTCGGCTCGGGGCCGGTGCGCGGCTTTGCGGTGGTG
>JAFECZ010000217.1 GCA_018241905.1 Pseudomonadota bacterium | reverse complement strand
CAGGATCAGGTCCGGCGGCGGATCGTCCGCCGACCACTGCGGCTGCATGCCGGCGTCGGACAGCCGCGTCACGGTTTCGGCGCGCCAGTCGGCCAGCGCTTCTTCGGCTGCGGTGACGTGGCCGGTCATGCCGCGCACGGACAGGCGCATTTCCTCCAGTGCCTGGCGCGCCATGGCGGCAATGCGCTCGGGCTGGCCGCCGCGCTGGCTGGCCTGCACGATGGTCAGCAGCTGCGCGCCCAGATCGTCGTGCAGGTCGGAGGCGATGCGGCGGCGCTCTTCCTGCGCGGCCTGCGCGGTGCGCAGCTGGGCAATCTGCTGCCAGTTGCGCTCGATCTCGCGCGACTTGCCGATCACGCGCAGCTCCAGCTCCTGGTTGAGCGTCTCGGCCTGCTTCAGGGCGCGCACGAACAACTGGATCAGGCGCACGGAAATCACGGCGAACACCAGCGGCATCGTGAAGTGGCCCAGCGTGACGTTGGGCAGCGGCAGCACGCCGTACTGCTGGGCCATCTCCAGCCCGAGCAGCACAATGGAGTGCACCAGCACCAGGCCGACCAGCCAGAAGTCCATCCGGTGCGTGCGCCAGGCCATCACGAGAAAGGCCAGCACGCACACGAGGAACTCCACCGTGCCGAACAGATAGAGGGCGGTGGCCGTGCCGAGCAGCTGCGTGCGCGGCGTGACGAGCACCAGCAGCGCGATGGCTGCGCCCTGCAGCACCAGGGCCCGGTCCATCCAGGCCCAGCGCCGCCCGATCAGGCGCACCAGGAACAGCATGGCGCACGACACCACCGGGAAGAAGGCGAAGGTCAGGAAGGCCTCCGTCGCCCAGTACGAGCCGAAGGATAGGCGTGTGAACAGGCGCGCCGTGAGCGCGGCCCAGCCGATGGCAAACAGCGCAAAGTAAAGCATGTAGCGGTCGCGCCGGCGCGCGAACCACAACCCGAGCAGCGCCAGGCCGAAGCCCAGAAGGCTGGTGGAGATGATCTGGGCGACCGTGATGTTCCAGAAGTACCGGGTGTCGTACTGTGCCTGCAGGTCCGCGAGCGCGCCGACCTGCACCGCCGACATGCCGCTAGAACGCTGGCGCGTGGCCGCCTCGCCGAAGGCATGGCCGGCAATGCGCACGCTCAGCTCGTTGCCCTGGGCCTTCAGCAAGGCGCGCGGCAGCGGGAAAAGGTTCGGGTAGTAGCAGTTGCGCGGATAAGGCGGCGTCATGCGCCCGCCGGAACCCACCAGCTCGCCGTTGACGTACACCTCCAGGGTGCTGCACGCGCGCGGCACGTAGACGCCCAGCAGCTCGCTGCCGCCGGGGGTGTCGAATCGAAGGCGGTATTCGGCAATACCGTCAAAGCCCGGCAGCCCCTCGCTCCATTCGTGCGGCAGGCTCACCGTCATCGGCGCGCGGCCCGGCGCCACGAGCTGCGCCTGCGCCAGCATCTGCACCTGTGCCTGTGCCTGCGGCAGCCCGCCCAGGACCAGGCACAGGGCAAGCCAGCGGGCGAAGCGCGAAATCAGATCAGGGCAGGACGACACGGAGCGGGACTGTACCTTGCCCCGTCCGGCGCCCTACCCCCTCGAACAGGTGATGGGCCCGGGTGGCAGCGAGCGCGCCACGAGGCTGAGGCAGAGCCTTCGATCTTGTCCAGGGCCTCGTCAGGGCATGGGCTGCAGAAAAGACAAAGGGGTTAGCAACTTTTACGTTGCTAACCCCTGTCGATTTTGGTCGGTGTGAAAGGATTCGAACCTTCGACCCCTTGCACCCCATGCAAGTGCGCTACCAGGCTGCGCCACACACCGAAGCCTTGCATTATAGCCTGAGGAATTCAACGATTCGGGGTCAGGAGCTCACGAATTTCAAAGAGTTCGCGACGAAGCTGTTGCAGTTGCGACAAGCCGGCCGCGCGCAAGGGTGCGCGGGACGCGCCGACGCTCGCCGGCGAGGGCACCTCGGGTTGCAATTCGTCTTCTTCGTCCTCGTCGCCTTCGTGCAGCGCTGCGTCGAATTCTTCCTGGTCGATCTCGAAGGCCTCGACGCCTTCGACGTCGGCAACGCCGCTGACCTTGCGGCGTTCGCGTTCGGCGGCAACAAGCTCCTGCAGCTTGTTGCGCGCACCGCTGATGGTGAAGCCCTGGTCGTAGAGCAGGTCGCGGATGCGGCGAATCATCAGCACCTCGTGATGCTGGTAGTAGCGGCGGTTGCCGCGCCGCTTCATGGGGCGAAGCTGCGTGAACTCCTGCTCCCAATAGCGCAGCACGTGCGGCTTGACGCCGCACAGCTCGGCCACCTCACCGATGGTGAAGTAGCGTTTGACCGGGATGGGCGGGAGAGTTTTCTCCATTGAAATCAAGGGCGTTGCGAGGCAAAGCTAAGAGGTTACTCCACGCGCTTGCCCTGCGCAAAGAGAAGTTACTCCGCGCCCAGGCTCCACTCGACTTCTTCGGCGATGCTGCCGCTGATCTGCTCCTTGAGCTTGGCGCTGGCATGGAAGGTGGCCACGCGGCGCGCGCCGATCGGAATGGCTTCGCCGGTGCGCGGATTGCGCCCGGGCCTGGGCGCCTTGGTGCGGATCTGGAAGTTGCCGAAGCCGGAGATCTTCACGTCCTGGCCTTCGATCAGGCTGTTTGCGATGAGCTCGAAAAAGGCCTCGACCATGTCCTTGGACTCACGCTTGTTCAGGCCGATCTGCTCGAACAGCAGGTCGGCCAGATGCGCCTTGGTCAGCGCCGGCGTCTCGATGTCTTCGATGGTGATTTCCATGGTGCCCGTGTCCCCCTTGTTTCGTTGTCCTGCCTGCCAGGCCGCTCAGCGCATGCGCGCGCCGAGCTGCTGGGCCAGCGATTCGACCACGGCGCGCACCGCAGGTTCAACCTGCTCGTCGGTCAGCGTGGCGCTCGCGCCCTGGAAACTCAGGCGCACCGCCATGCTCTTCTCACCCTGCGCCAACGCACCGCCTGCCGCACCGGGCTGCGGACGATAGATGTCGAACAGCACCGCCTGCTGCAGCAAGCCTTGTGTCGGCGCGCAGTGGATGGCCTTCATCAGCGCCGCGTGCGTGACCGATTCGGCCACCACCACGGCGATGTCGCGCTCCACCGCCTGGTGCTTGGGCACGGCCTGCCCCACCGGCACCGCGCGCTCTTCCACCGCGTCCAGGTCCAGTTCGAACAGCACGGGTGCCGAAGGGAGTTCCCAGCTTTGGCGCCAGCGCGGGTGCAGTTCGCCCAGCACGCCGATCTCGCGGCCGTCCAGCAGCACGCGCGCGGCACGGCCCGGATGCAGAGCCGGATGGCTCACGGGCTCGAAGGTGGCCACGCGCGGCGCCAGCAGCGCCTCGACGTCGCCCTTCACCTCGAAGAAATCGGCGCGGTGCGCCTTGCCGTCCCAGCGGGCATCTTCCGCGTCGCCCCAAGCCAGGCCCGCCAGGCGCATGGGCTGGCGAATGCCCTTGACGCTGCCCTCCGTGGTCTCGACCTTGTTGTCGCGCATGAACACGCGGCCGGCCTCGAACACGCGCACGCGCGCGGCCTTGCGGTCGATGTTGAACTTGAGCACCTGCAACAGCGAACCCAGCAGCGACGAGCGCATCACGCTCATCTGGCTGGCAATGGGGTTGAGCAGCTTGATCGGGTCGGCATTGCCGGCCAGTTCGGCTTCCCAGTGCGCCTCGACGAAGCTGAAATTGATGGTTTCCTGATAGCCCAGATCGGCCACGCGGCGGCGCAGCGCGAAGCGGCCGCGGCGGGATTCGGAGCGCACGCGCGCGGTGATGGGCGCCAGCGGCGGCGTGCTCGGCAGGTTGTTGTAGCCCACCAGGCGCGCCACCTCCTCGATCAGGTCTTCTTCGAGCGTGAGGTCGAAGCGATGCGGCGGCGGCGTGACGGTGATGGTGCCCTCGCCTTCCTTCAGCGCAAAGCCCAGGCGGCGCAGCGCGTCGGCGCACTGCTGCTGCGTGAGCGGCATGCCGATCACGCGGGCCGCGCGCGCCACGCGCAGCGTGACCGGCTTGGCTTCTGGCAGCTTGAGCGTCTGGTCGTCGATCGGGCCGGCCTCGCCGCCGCAGATCTGCTGGATCAACCGCGTGATGTGCTCGATGACTTCCACCGTGCGGCTCGGGTCCACGCCGCGCTCGAAGCGGTGCCCGGCATCGGTAGAGAAGTTGAAGCGGCGCGAACGGCCCTGGATGGCAGCGGGCCACCAGAACGCAGCCTCGACATAGATGTTGCGCGTGTCGTCGCTCACGGCCGTGGCGTCGCCGCCCATGATGCCGGCCAGCGACTCGACTTCGCGCTCGTCGGCAATCACGCCCACCTGGTCGTCGACCGTGACCGAGTTGCCGTTCAGCAGCTTGAGCTGCTCGCCCGCCCTGCCCCAGCGAACGGTGAGGCCGCCATGGATCTTGTCGGCATCGAAGATGTGCGAGGGCTGGCCGTACTCGAACATCACGTAGTTCGACACGTCCACCAGCGGCGACACGCTGCGCTGGCCGCAGCGCGCCAGGCGGTCGACCATCCAGGCCGGCGTCTTGACCTGCGTGTTGACGCCGCGCACCAGGCGGCCGGAGAAGCGGCCGCACAGCTCGTGCGCCTCGACCTTCACCGGCAGCACCGACGAATGCACCGTTTCCACGGGGCGCACTTGCGGCGTGTTGAGCGGCGTGCCCGTCAGAGCCGACAGTTCGCGCGCAATGCCGTAGACGCTCAAGCCGTGCGCCAGGTTGGGCGTGAGCTTGAGGGTGAGCAGCATGTCGTCGAGCTTCAGCACTTCGCGGATGTCCGCGCCCACCGGCGCGTCATCGGCCAGCTCCAGCAGGCCGCCATGGTCGTCGCTGAGCTTGAGCTCACGGGCCGAGCACAGCATGCCCTGGCTTTCCACGCCTCGCAGCTTGCCCAGCTTGATGCTGAAGGGCTTGCCGTCCTCGCCCGGCGGCAGTTCGGCGCCCACCAATGCGCACGGCACCTTGATGCCGACACGCGCATTGGGCGCGCCGCACACGATGTTCAGCAGTTGCCCCTGCCCCGCATCGACCTGGCACACGCGCAGGCGATCGGCATTGGGGTGCTGCACGGCTTCCTTGATCTCGCCGACCACGATCTTCGTGAAGGGCGGCGCCACGGGGCGGCGCTCTTCCACTTCGAAACCGCCCATGGTGAGGGTTTCGGCCAGTTGTTCGCTCGAGAGAGGCGGGTTGCAGAACTCGCGCAGCCAGGACTCGGGGAATTGCATGTTGTTTCTAGGACGACTGAATCGGTGTTGTGAGGCGACGAAAGGCTTGGCTTACTGGAACTGCGACAGGAAGCGCAGGTCGCCGTCGAAGAACAGGCGCAGGTCGTTCACGCCATAGCGCAGCATGGCCAGGCGGTCGATGCCCGAGCCGAAGGCAAAGCCGATGTAGCGCTCGGGGTCCAGGCCCATGTTGCGCACCACCTGCGGATGCACCTGGCCGGAGCCCGACACCTCGAGCCAGCGGCCAGCCAACGGGCCGTGCTCGAACATGATGTCGATCTCGGCGCTGGGTTCAGTGAAGGGGAAGTAGCTGGGACGGAAGCGCAGCTTGAGCGCATCGGTCTCGAAGAAGGCGCGGATGAAGTCCAGGTACATCACCTTCAAGTCCTTGAAGCTGACGTTCTCGCCGATCCACAGGCCTTCGACCTGGTGGAACATGGGCGAATGCGTGGCGTCGCTGTCCACGCGGTAGGTGCGGCCCGGCGCGATCACACGGATATCAGGCATGTGCTCCTGGCCGGCGTACTTCTTCGCGTGTGCCTGGGCATAGCGCACCTGCATCGGCGAGGTGTGCGGGCGCAGGTTCAGCAGCAGGCCTTCCTCGTCCTTCATGTCGACGTAGAAGGTGTCCTGCATGGAGCGCGCCGGGTGATTCGGCGGGTTGTTCAGCGAGGTGAAGCTGTACCAGTCGGTCTCGATCTCGGGGCCGTCGGCCACGTCGAAGCCCATGCTCGAGAAGATGGCCTCGATGCGTTCCTGGGCGCGGGCCACGGGATGCAGGCCGCCACCCACGCGGCGACGACCGGGCAAGGTCACGTCCAGCGCCTCGGCGCGCAGCTGCGCGTTGAGCTCCTCGTCGGCCAGCTGCTGGCGGCGCTCGTTCAGGGCCGCCTCGATGGCCTGCTTGGCCACGTTGATCGCAGCGCCGCGCGACTTCTTCTCTTCCACCGACAGCTGGGCCATGCCCTTCATCAGCTCGGTGATGCGGCCGGACTTGCCGAGAAACTGCGCCTTGGCGTTTTCGAGGTCCGCGGGGGCGGAAGCTGTGGCAAACGCGGCACGGGCGTTGTCGACCAGGGTGTCCAACTCGTTCATGGAAGATTTACTTTGGAATTCGAAGGCGGCGGGGAGAAAAACAAAAAAGGGCTGGTGCTCTTGCAAGCGCCAGCCCTTGTACCGTGGGCGCGAGCCGCCTGCCGGCGAAGGCATGCGGCCCGACGTGACAGCATCAAGCAGCCAGCTTGGCCTTGACCTGCTCCACGATGCCGGCAAATGCGGCCTTGTCGTGCACGGCGATATCGGCCAGGACCTTGCGGTCGATCTCGATACCAGCCTTGCGGATGCCGTTGGCGAACTGGCTGTAGGTCAGGCCCAGTTCACGCGAAGCGGCATTGATACGTGCGATCCACAGTTGGCGGAACACGCGCTTCTTGTTACGACGATCACGGTAGGCGTATTGGCCTGCCTTCATCACCGCCTGCTTGGCGATGCGGAAGACATTGCCGCGACGACCGCGGAAGCCCTTGGCAAGGGCGAGAACCTTCTTATGGCGGGCGCGAGCCGTTACACCACGTTTGACGCGAGGCATGTGAGTACTCCTTGTTCGTCAGTTGATCAAATGCCCATGCCGGGCAGCATGGCGGCCATCGAAACCATGTTGGTTTCATGAACCGTCACGGCACCACGCAGGTGGCGCTTGTTCTTGGTGGTCTTCTTCGTCAGGATGTGACGCTTGAAGGCTTGACCGCGCTTGACGGTGCCACCGGGACGAACGCGGAAACGCTTTTTCGCGCTGCTCTTGGTCTTCATTTTGGGCATATTCATGCTCCTTTAATTTGTGCTCGTGAGGCGCCTTGGATTGATTCCATGGACTTGTTGGCCCCGAGACACTTCTTCATCTCGCCCCACCCTTGCGGCTGGGGCGAAATCCCTTCAAAACCTGATCAAAACCCGGCCAGGTCAGGCCGTGGTGGCCGCACTGGCCGCCGCCGGCTCTGCAGCCGGCTTTGCCGTACCGCCACCGGGCTTCTTCCGGCCCGGCGCGATCATCATGATCATCTGCCGGCCCTCGAGCTTCGGAAACTGCTCGACGATGATGGAATCGCCAAGGTCGTCCCGGATGCGCTGCAACAGCGCCAGCCCCAGTTCCTGGTGCGTGATCTCGCGGCCGCGAAAGCGCAGCGTGATCTTGCACTTGTCGCCGTCATCGAGAAAGCGCCGGATGTTGCGCATCTTGATGTTGTAGTCGCCGTCGTCGGTGCCGGGCCGGAACTTGATTTCCTTGACCTCGATGACCTTTTGCTTGGCCTTCGCTTCCGCCGCCTTCTTCTGCTCGTGGTACTTGAACTTTCCGTACTCGATCAGCCGGCAGACCGGCGGCGTGGCATTGGCGACGACTTCCACCAGGTCCACGTCGGCGTCGCCCGCCATACGTAGCGCCTCAGCAAGGCTCACAACGCCCAGCTGTTCGTTCTCTGGTCCGATCAGGCGGACTTCCGGGGCCATGATCTCCCGGTTCAGGCGGTGTTGCCGTTCCTCGCGGTGGCGGCGGTCGCGAAATGCAGTAGCGATGGTCAGGTCCTTCAATCAACTTGCCGTGAATCCACGGCGAAAGCCGTCTTAGCACGCGCCCACAGGCTCTTTGATGCGAAAAAGCCATGGCGGCGCTCCGGCATGGCGATTCGATCAACGCTTGTGTTGTATGTCCTCGGCGATCTTTTGGGAGAACGCATCGAGGGACATGGCACCGAGGTCAAGATTGCCCCGGGCGCGCACTGCGACGGCACCAGCCTCCTTCTCCTTGTCGCCCACGACGAGGATGTAAGGCAGCTTTTGCAACGAATGCTTGCGTATTTTATACGTAATCTTCTCGTTGTGCAGATCAAGCTGGACTCTAAGCCCTTGATTCTGCAACGATTTTGTTACTTCAGCAGCGTAATCGGCCTGTCCTTCGCTGATATTGAGCACCGCCACCTGCACCGGCGCCAGCCAGGCGGGCATTGCGCCGGAGTGGTGTTCGATGAGCATGCCGATGAAGCGCTCCAGGCTGCCGACGATGGCGCGGTGGAGCATCACCGGATGGGCGCGGCCGCTGCTTTCCGTTACGTACTCCGCGCCCAGGCGCTCGGCCATGTTGAAGTCGACCTGCATCGTGCCGCACTGCCATTGGCGGCCGATGGCGTCGCGCAGCGTGTACTCGATCTTGGGGCCGTAGAACGCGCCGTCACCCGGGGAGATGACGAACT
>JAFECZ010000216.1 GCA_018241905.1 Pseudomonadota bacterium | reverse complement strand
GGTGACCCACAGCTTGACCTGCCGCTCGGTCATCACCCAGCCAGGCACCAGCGTGTTGACGCGGATCTTGTATGGCCCCAGGTCGCGCGCCAGGCTGCGCGTGAGACCCTGCACCGCCGACTTGGAGGTGGTGTAGACCGGCATGCCGCCCTGCTTGAGCTTCCAGCTCACCGAGCCGAAGTTGACGATGGAGCCGCCGCCGGCCGCGCGCATGTCGGGCGCCACCGCTTGCGCCGCGAAGAACTGGTGCCGCAGGTTCACCGCCACGCCGGCGTCCCACGATTCGGGCGTGGTCTCCTCGATGCTGTGGCGCGTGTCGTTGGCCGCGTTGTTCAGCAGCACGGTGATCGGGCCATGGGCGGCGCGCACCTGGCCGATGGTGCTGCGCAGTGCGCAGATGTCGGTCAGGTCCGCGCGAAGAAACAGCGGCGCATGCCGCGCGCCGCCCGCCAGTCGCGCGGCCAGCGCGCTGCCGCCGGCCTGGTCGATGTCCAGGAAGCCGACGCGCGCGCCCTGTGCGACGAAGCGCTCGACCAGGGTGGCGCCGATGCCGGTGGCGCCGCCGGTGATGAGCACGCTTCGGTCGACAAGGCTGGGATATTGGGCTGAGGCAGTCATGAAGAACAGTTGGGGTTGCAGGAAAGGAAGAGGTCAGCCGCCGAACAGCGGCGCCGGCAGTCCGGGGCTGTCGAGCTCGGCGGCGAAGAGCGCGCCGGCCAGCGGCTGCTTCTGTCGCTGCGCCGCATCCAGCCCGCTCCACGCACTGGTGATGTAGAGCGTGCGCAGGTCGGGGCCGCCGAAGGCGCAGTTGGTGATGTGCGCGGCGGGCAGGGTGATGCGGGTCAGCTCCGCGCCGCTTGCCGGGTCATGGCAGCTCACGCAGCCGCCGCCCCAGTGGCAGATCCACAGGCGCCCGGCGGCATCGGTCGTCATGCCATCGGGGTAGCCCTCGCCGGGCGCAAGGCGAAGCCAGTTGCGCCGGTTCGACAGCGTGCCGGCTTCAGGGTCGAAGTCGTAGGCCAGGATGCGGTTGGGCGCGGTGTCATTGAAATACATGGTGCGCCCGTCGGCCGACCAGGTCGGGCCGTTGCTTACGGTGATGCCGCGCTCGTGCAGCGTGCAGCGGCCGTCGGCGTCGAAGCGGTAGAGCGCGCCGGTGGGAGCCTTGCAGTCCCAGTCCATGGTGCCGCCCCAGAAGCGGCCTTGCGGGTCGCACTTGCCGTCGTTGAAGCGGTTGCCGGCGGGCTCTTCGGGTTGGTGCAGGTAGCGCGGCGGCTCCTGCGGCCGCGCGGGATCGAACACCGCGAAGCCCCGGCGCAGGGTGATGAGCAGGCCGGGCTCGGTCGCGCGCTGCGCCACGGCCGAGATTTCCTCGTCCAGTTGCCAGGTGTCTTGTGCGCCGCTGGCCGGGTCGAGGCGGTGCAGCCGTCGGCCCAGGATGTCGACCCAGTACAGCGCCCGCTCGCGCTGCGACCACAAGGTGCCTTCGCCCAGTTCGGCGCCGGCGTCCCATACGCAGCGCGGCGGGGCCAGTACGCGGGGCACGGGCAGGGAAGTGCTGGGGCTCAGGGTGTGTCTCCTTGTCGCGCCAACAACCGGTGCGCGGGCGGCGCCGATGCTAGCAACGACGAAGCATGCCGAAAAGTGCGAAAAAGAGCATCAAAGGATGTCTGCATTGCAATGTGAGCCTTACATCGGCTCCAGGCGCTTGCCGTACACCTCCTGGCACACCGCCTTGAGCGAACGCATCATCACCTGGGCCGCGGGCGAGAGAAGCCGGTCGGTGCGGGTGATGAGGCCGAAATTGTCCATCTGGCAATTCATGGCCACCGGCAGCATGGAGACGATGCCGTGCGCCGCGTAGTAGCGCGCAACGTCGGTGGCGACGATGGCCACCATGTCGCTTTGCTGCAGCATCCGGGTGATGAACAGCAGTGACGAGGTCTCGATCAGGTTGATGGGCGGCGCCAGCCCTTCTTCCTGGAACATGAGGTCGAAGCGGTGCCGCAGCACGCTACCGGCCGGCGGCACGATCCAGCCGGCCGAGAGCAGGTCGCGCAGGGTGAGCCCGCTCATGCCGAGCAGCGGATGGCCGGGGCGGACCATGGCGCAGATGGGCTCCTCCACCAGCGCCTCGTAGCGCAGCTGCGACTTGTCGTGCTCGGCAAAGAGCCGGGCGATCAGGATGTCGAGCTTGCCTTGCGCCAGGCGCTCCAGCAGCACGGGGCTGGTCTCGATTTCCAGCGACACGCGCAGGCTCGGGTGCTCCTTCTTCACGCGCGCCACGGCCGGCGGCAGCAGCGTGAGCCCTGGCGCGGTGATGCAGCCGACCGCCACCTGGCCGAAGCGCCCGGCCTTGAGCCCGGCCAGTTCGTCGTGCGCCTGGTTCAGGCTGGCCAGGGCCACGCGCGCGTGCCGGATCATGGTCTCGCCATACCAGGTGGGGCGCATGCCGCGCGGCAGGCGCTCGAACAGCGGCACCTCCAGCACGTCCTCCAGGTCCTTGAGCAGCTTGGAGGCGGCGGGCTGCGTCATGTTGAGCACCTGCGCCGCGCGGTGGATGTTGCCTTCCTCCGCCAGCGCCACCAGTAATAGCAACTGCCTCGTTTTCAGCCGCGCGCGGATGAACCAATGGGTGTAGTGGGTCACAGGGTTTCCATGAATCCGAATTCGGATATCGATTCAGCCGAAATATTGATTGGAAAGCTATCGGTGAGATTCCTAAACTCCGCCGCACCTTGAAGCGAAGCGACCCCCATCAGCACAGCGCCAGGCAATACATCAACGGTCGTTGGGAGACGGGTGCCACCACGGGCATTCGGCGCAATCCCTCCGACACGGGCGAGGTCGTGGCCGAATACGCGCGCGCCGACAAGCGCCAGGCCGAGCGCGCCGTCCGCGCCGCGGCCGATGCCTTCTCGGCCTGGGGCCACAGCAGTTCGCAGCGCCGTGCCGATGCGCTCGATGCCATCGGCAACGAACTGCTGTCGCGCAAGGAAGAGCTGGGCCTGTTGCTGGCGCGCGAGCAGGGCAAGCCGCTGCCCGAGGCGGTGGCCGAGGCGCTGCGCGCCGCGCAGATCTTCAAGTACTTCGCCGGCGAGGCGCTGCGCAGCGGCGGCGAGACGCTGGCCTCGGTGCGCCCCGGCGTGCAGGTGGATGTGACGCGCGAGCCGGTGGGCGTGGTGGCGCTCATCACGTCATGGAGCGCGCCGCTGTCGATCGCGGCGCGCAAGATCGCCCCGGCCCTGGCCTTCGGCAACAGCGTGGTGTTCAAGCCATCGGAGCTGGTGCCGGCCTGCGGCTGGATGCTGGCCGAGGTCATCAGCCGCGCCGCACTGCCGGCCGGCGCCTTCAACCTGCTGATGGGCAGCGGGCGCGAACTGGGCGCCACGCTGGTCGAGAGCCCCCTGGTGGACGCCGTCAGCTTCACCGGCTCGGCGGCGGTGGGCGCGCGGGTGCTGCAAGGCGCGGCCAAGCGGCGTACCCGCGTGCAACTGGAAATGGGCGGCAACAACGCGCTGCTGGTGATGGGCGATGCCGACCTGGAGCGCGCCGTGGAATGTGCGCTGGGCGGCGCCTACAGCTGGGCCGGCCAGCGCTGCACCGCGTCCAGTCGGCTGATCGTCGAGGCGCCGCTGCACGATGCCTTCGTGGCCCGCCTGCGCCAGCGGGTGGCGGCGCTGCGCGTGGGCCATGCGCTGGAGAAGGGTGTGGACGTGGGGCCGGTGGTGGATGCACCGCACCTGGAGCGCCATCTCGAAGCGGTGCGCGGCGCGCAGGAAGAGGGTGCCGAACTGCTGACCGGCGGCGAGGCGCCCAAGCAGCCCAGCCACGGCCACTACATGAGCCCCGCGCTCTTCCTGGCGCAGCCGCAGCACCGCGTGGCGCGCGACGAGATCTTCGGGCCGCTGGCCTGCGTGCTGCGCGCCGACGACTACGAACATGCGCTGGCGCTGGCCAACGATTCGCCCTGGGGCCTGGTGGCCGGCATCTGCACGCGCTCGCTGGCGCATGCCACGCACTTTCGCCGCCATGCCAAGGTGGGCATGACCATGGTCAACCTGCCCACCACCAGCGAAGACCATCACGTGCCCTTCGGCGGGCGCAAGGCATCGGGCTACGGGCCGCGCGCGCAGGGGCGGCAGGCCGCGGAGTTCTACACCGTGCTCAAGACCGGCTACATGCTGGCGTGACCCTCAGGGAGTTGTTCTCTCTATCAACCAACGCAACGAAGAAAAGGAGACACCATGACCCTCAACAGACGCACGCTCACGGCGGCCATGGCGGCCGCTTCCCTCACCGGCGCGCTTCCGCTGTCGGCCTTCGCGCAGAAGAAGATCGTGCTGGGCTTTGCCCAGGTGGGCGCGGAAAGCGAATGGCGCACGGCCAACACCGAGTCGATCAAGTCCTCGGCGGCCGAGGCGGGCATCGACCTGAAGTTCTCGGATGCGCAGCAGAAGCAGGAGAACCAGATCAAGGCGATCCGCTCGTACATCGCGCAGAAGGTGGACGTGATTGCCTTCTCGCCGGTGGTGGAGACCGGCTTCGAGACGGTGCTGCGCGAGGCCAAGGCGGCCAAGATCCCGGTGGTGCTGACGGACCGCTCGGTGAACGTGAAGGACGACAGCCTCTACGTCACCTTCATGGGCTCGGACTTCACCGAGGAAGGCCGCAAGGCCGGCCGCTGGCTGGTGGACAAGATGAAGGACAACCCGGGCCCGGTGAACATCGTGGAACTGCAGGGCACCGTGGGCTCGGCCCCGGCCATCGACCGCAAGAAGGGCTTCGAGGAAATCATCGGCAAGGACCCGAAGTTCAAGATCATCCGCTCGCAGACCGGCGACTTCACCCGCGCCAAGGGCAAGGAAGTGATGGAAGCCTTCCTCAAGGCCGAGGGCAAGAAGATCAACGTGCTGTACGCGCACAACGACGACATGGCCATCGGCGCCATCCAGGCCATCGAGGAGGCGGGCATGAAGCCGGCCAAGGACATCACCATCATTTCGGTCGATGCTGTGAAGGGCGCCTTCGAGGCCATGATGGCCGGCAAGCTCAACGTGAGCGTGGAGTGCAGCCCGCTGCTCGGCCCGCAGTTGATGAGCGCCGTGAAGGACATCGTGGCCGGCAAGCCGGTGCCCAAGCGGATCATCACGCAGGAGGGCATCTTCCCCATGGAGGTCGCTGCTGCCGAGTTCCCGAAAAGGAAGTATTGATCCCCCCGGCCGCCTGCGGCCTGGCAAAAGCCAGTTCCGCGGCGGCTCTCCAACGGGCCCGGCGTCGCCGGCCTGTAGCGCGCTCAAGCACAACACACACATCACGGAGACCGCAATCATGAAACGCAGCACCTTCCTCAAGACCCTGGTGGCCACCGCGGCCGCCACCGGACTCATGGGCACCGCATCGCTGGCATTGGCGCAGGACAAGGGCCTGGTGGCCGTGTCCATGCCCACCAAGTCCTCGGCGCGCTGGATCGCCGACGGCGACAACATGGTCAAGCAACTCAAGGAAAAGGGCTACAAGGCCGACCTGCAGTACGCGGAAGACGACATCCCGAACCAGCTCGCGCAGATCGAGAACATGCTGACCAAGGGGCCGAAGGTGCTGGTGATCGCCGCCATCGACGGCACCACGCTGTCGGACGTGCTGCAGAAGGCGGCCGACAAGGGCGTGAAGGTCATCGCCTACGACCGGCTCATCAAGGGCTCGAAGAACGTCGACTACTACGCCACCTTCGACAACTTCCAGGTGGGCGTGCTGCAGGCGCAGTCCATCGAGAATTCGCTGAAGCTCAAGGACGGCAAGGGCCCCTACAACGTCGAGCTGTTCGGCGGCTCGCCCGACGACAACAACGCCTTCTTCTTCTACAACGGCGCGATGTCGGTGCTCGACCCCTACATCAAGAACGGCAAGCTGGTGGTGCGCAGCAAGCAGATGGGCATGGACAAGGTGGGCACGCTGCGCTGGGACGGCGCGGTGGCGCAGGCGCGCATGGACAACCTGCTGTCGGCCTACTACAGCAAGGACCATGTGGATGCGGTGCTGTCGCCCTACGACGGTCTCTCGATCGGCATCCTGTCATCGCTCAAGGGCGTGGGCTACGGCTCGGCCTCGCAGCCCATGCCGGTGGTGACGGGGCAGGACGCCGAGGTGCCTTCGGTCAAGTCGATCCTGCGCAAGGAGCAGACCTCCACCATCTTCAAGGACACGCGCGAGCTGGCCAAGGTGACGGTGGCGATGGTCGACGCCATGATGGCCGGCAAGGCGCCCGAGGTGAACGACACCAAGACCTACAACAACGGCGTGAAGGTGGTGCCCTCGTACCTGCTCAAGCCCGTAAGCGTGGATGCCAGCAACTGGAAGCAGGTGCTGGTGGACAGCGGCTACTACAAGGAAAGTCAAATTAAATGACGGCTGCGCCGGGCGGCGAGGTGATCCTGGAAATGCGCGGGATCACCAAGACATTTCCAGGCGTCAACGCACTGGACAACGTGAATCTCGCCGTGCGTGCCGGCGAGATTCATGCGCTGGTGGGCGAGAACGGCGCGGGCAAGTCGACGCTGATGAAGGTGCTCAG
Source organism: Pseudomonadota bacterium (assembly GCA_018241905.1). Classification (GTDB taxonomy): domain Bacteria; phylum Pseudomonadota; class Gammaproteobacteria; order Burkholderiales; family Burkholderiaceae_C; genus Variovorax. Next base: position 1,914 of record JAFECZ010000216.1, on the reverse strand, counting down.
CGGCGTCTATCCGGCCGGCTCGTACACCGGCGACATCCACTTCGGCGGCGAGGTGCGGCGCTTCAAGGGCATCGATGACAGCGAGAAGCTGGGCATCATCATCATTCACCAGGAACTGGCGCTGGTGCCGCTGCTCTCCATTGCCGAGAACATCTTCCTGGGCAACGAGCGGGCGCGCGGCGGCATCATCGACTGGATGGAGGCCTACCAGCAGACGCGCTCGCTGCTGGCCAAGGTGGGCCTGAAGGAGGCGCCCACCACGCTGGTCACGCACCTGGGCGTGGGCAAGCAGCAGCTGGTGGAAATTGCCAAGGCGCTTTCGAAGGACGTGAAGCTGCTCATCCTGGACGAGCCCACCGCCAGCCTCAACGAGAGCGACAGCGACGCGCTGCTGCAGCTTCTGCTGGAACTCAAGGCGCACGGCATCACGTCCATCCTGATCTCGCACAAGCTGAACGAGATCTCGAAGGTGGCCGACTCCATCACCGTGCTGCGCGACGGCGCCACGGTCGAGACACTGGATTGCCGCGCCGATGCGGTGAGCGAGGACCGCATCATCCGCGGCATGGTGGGCCGCGACATGGCGCACCGCTACCCCGAGCGCCAGCCCGACATCGGCGAGGTGGTGTTCGAAGTGCGCGACTGGCGCGTGCACCATGCGCAGCACGCGGAGCGCGAAGTGGTCAAGGGCGTCAACCTGAATGTGCGCCGCGGCGAGATCGTGGGCATTGCGGGACTCATGGGCGCGGGGCGCACCGAGTTCGCCATGAGCATGTTCGGCCGCTCCTACGGCCAGCGCATCAGCGGCAGCGCCTTCCTGCACGGGAAGCCGGTGGACATCGGCACGGTGAGCAAGGCCATCGCCCACGGCATTGCCTACGTTACCGAAGACCGCAAGGCCCTGGGTCTGGTGCTGGACGAAGAGATCCGCAAGAACATCAGCCTGGCCAACCTGGCGGACGTGTCCGAAGGCGGCGTGCTCGATACCGGCCGGGAATTCAAGGTGGCCAACGACTATCGCAAGGCACTGAAGATCCGCTGCTCGGGCGTGGCCCAGCATGCGGTGCAGCTGTCGGGCGGCAACCAGCAGAAAGTGGTGCTGAGCAAGTGGCTCTTCACCAAGCCCGAACTGCTGATACTGGACGAGCCCACGCGCGGCATCGACGTGGGTGCCAAGTACGAGATCTACACCATCGTCGACCAGCTGGCGCGCGAGGGAAAGAGCATTCTCATGATTTCTTCCGAACTGCCCGAGCTGCTGGGCATGTGCGACCGCATCTACGTGATGAACGAAGGCCGGCTGGTGGCGGAAATGCCGGTGGCGCAGGCTTCGCAGGAGCGCATCATGCGCGTCATCGTCAATTCTTCTTCAGGAGGTGGCGATCATGGCCAATGACGCAGCCAAGGCCGCGGACGCGGTGCACGCGGTGGCAACGGCGGCTGGTGCGGCGCCCGCGCCGGCCGACCACGGCAAGCGCTTCTGGCAGAGCAACCTGCGCGAGTACGGCATGCTCATCTCGCTGGTGGCCATCATGGTGCTGTTCCAGGTGCTGACCGACGGCACGCTGATGCGCCCGCTGAACCTCACCAACCTGGTGCTGCAGAACAGCTACATCGTCATCATGGCGCTGGGCATGCTGCTGGTGATCGTGGCGGGGCACATCGACCTGTCGGTGGGCTCGGTGTGCGGCTTCATCGGCGCGCTGGCGGCGGTGCTGATGGTGCAGTACGACTGGCCCTACCTCGTCACGGGCCTGGTGTGCATCCTGGCTGGCGCGCTCATCGGCGCGGCGCAGGGCTGGTTCGTGGCTTTCCAGCGCATTCCGTCCTTCATCGTCACGCTGGCGGGCATGCTGGTGTTCAAGGGGCTCACGCTGGCGCTGCTGGCGGGGCAATCGGTGGGGCCGTTTCCGG
>JAFECZ010000215.1 GCA_018241905.1 Pseudomonadota bacterium | reverse complement strand
AATACAATGTGGCGCATTTTCACCCCCCGTTGGCGCGATCCGACCTCGTGCAAACACTCAACCCGCTTCAAACTGCGGCCCTCTTGCGGCATCCGTGTCGGGAAGGCGCCTGCCGCTTCGAATGCACTTTGAACAGATGAGAGACAAGCCCATGCAAGAACGTCCCTGGCTCAATACCTACCGCGAATTCGGCATTCCGGCGCAAATCGCGCCTGCCGTCCACAGCAGCGTCACCGCCATGATGGAAGCGGCGATGCAGCGCTTTGCCAGCCACACAGCCTTGCGTTCGCTGGGCCAGTCGCTCAGCTATGCCGAAGTCGACCGCCTGTCGCGCAGCTTCGCCGCGTGGCTGCAGGCCCAGGGCGTGAAGCCGGGCGAGCGCGTGGCGGTGATGACGCCCAACATCCTGGCCTTTCCGATTGCCATGCTGGGCATCCTGCGCGCCGGTGCGGTACAGGTGAACGTCAACCCGCTCTACACCCCGCGCGAGCTCGCGCACCAGCTCAGGGACGCCGACGCCCAGACGCTGGTGATCTTCAACGGCTCCACGCCCACCTTCGCCGAAATCGCGGCCGAAACGCCGGTGCGCCGCGTCGTCACCGCGGGCCTGGGCCTGGCGGCGGACAGCAAGCTGCCCAGCCCCGCCGTGGATGCGCGCCTGACCGGTGCCGTGAGCATGGCCGACGTGCTGGCGGCCGGCGAATCGCTGCCCTTCTCGCCCGTCACGACCGGCCCCGACGATCTGATCTTCCTGCAGTACACCGGCGGCACCACCGGCCTGTCCAAGGGCGCGGCGCTCTCGCACGGCAACCTGCTGGCCAACTGCGCGCAGTTCGCGCTGTTCATGCCTGCGGCGCGCATCGAGGGCGAAGAGGTGGTCGTCACTGCCATTCCGCTGTATCACATCTTCGCGCTGATGGTGAACTTCATCAGCTACTTCAGCATCGGCGCGGAGAACTGGCTGGTGGCCAACCCGCGCGACATGGATGCCTTTTGCGAGACGCTGCGCCAGGCGCGTCCGACGATCATCACCGGTGTGAACACGCTGTATGCGGGCATGACCATGCACCCCAAGCTGCGCGAAGTCGACTGGTCGCGCCTCAAGCTATCGGCCGGCGGCGGCTCGCAGATCGTGCCCACCGTGTCGGAGCGCTGGAAAGCCATCACCGGCCAGATGATTCGCGAGGGCTATGGCCTGTCGGAGACCTCGCCCATCGTCACCTTCAACCCGGCCGCGGTGAACGAGTTCACCGCCACCACCGGCCTGCCCTTGCCGTCGACCGACATCAAGCTGCTGGACGACAACGGCGAGGAAGTGCCGCTGGGCCAGGCCGGCGAAGTCTGCGTCAAGGGCCCGCAGGTGATGCGCGGCTACTGGGAAAAGCCGGAGGCCAACGCCTCGGCATTTACCGCCGACGGCTACTTCCGCACCGGCGACGTGGGCGTATTCGACACGCGCGGCTTGCTCAAGATCGTGGACCGCAAGAAGGACATGATCATCGTCTCGGGCTTCAACGTGTACCCCAACGAGATCGAGGCCGTGGCCACCGCCATGGAAGGCGTGGCCGAATGCGCGTGCGTTGGCGTGCCCGACGAGAAAACCGGCGAGGCCGTGAAGCTGTTCGTGGTGCGCACGGCCGGCAGCACCGTGACGGAGGCGGACATCATCGCCCACTGCCGCCAGCAGATGACCGCCTACAAGGTGCCGCGCGCGGTGCAGTTCGTCGATGCGCTGCCCAAGTCGACCGTGGGCAAGATCCTGCGGCGCGAACTGCGCGACGCCTGATCGGGCCGGCGCTCACCCAGGGCCGGCACCGCACCCATGACCTGCCAGGTCATGGACGCCATCCAGCCCCGCGGCGACAGTGGAGTCAAGCCGGAACCACAGGGGTGCCGGCAGCAACGGAGCCGGTGACGCCAGTCACGGCTCCTCCTCCAGGAAAGCGATCATGACCGGCTTCGACATCCTTCCCCTCGCGGTGGCCCTTCTCATCGGCATTGCCGCCCTCGGCTCCTGCCTGGGCATCGGCAACCTGGGCGGCAAGCTGCTCGAAGGCACTGCCCGCCAGCCCGAGTTGAAGGACCAGTTGCAGACCACCTTCTTCCTGGCCGCGGGCGTGACCGATGGCGCCTTCATCATCGCGACCGGCATCGCGCTGTGGTTTGCGACTGCGAATCCGTTCTCGGGCTGATTGCCGCGACGTGTGTCCGTTCAGCGGCGCGGCTGGATCATCTTCCAGCCGTTGCCCGACGGGTCGCGGAAGTTGGCGTCCACCGCGCCGTAGCGCTCGGTGGGCTCCTGCGTGAATTCCACGCCGGCAGTGCGCATGCGTTCGTAGGCGGCGCGGCAGTCGGTCACGGTCAGCAGCATCGGCGGCATGGCGCCCTTGGCCACGAGGGCCTGCAGCGCCTGCGCGGATTGCGCATCGAGCGTCGGCGGGCCGGGCACGAACAGGCCCACCTGCAGCGAGGGCTGCTCCGGGTGCTGCACCGTCAGCCAGCGGTAGTCGCCGTTCTTCACATCGGTGTGGACGCGAAAGCCCAGCTTGTCCACGTAGAACCTGAGCGCTTCTTCCTGGTCGCGCACGTACAGGCCCATCATTTCTACGCCTTGAGTCATCGGTGGTTCTCCTTTGGTTTCCGAGCCCCGTTTGTATCGGCGCCGGTGCGGCGGCGCTTCTCCAAAACTGCGATGGTGAGATCGGGCCGCTGCGCCGCGCTCAGGAAGCAGGCGGGCACGAGGCCGAGCTGGCTCGCGGCCGAGCGCTCGCGGCTTCGCAGTGCGCCGGGACTCTGGCCGGTGATGTCGCGAAAGATCCGCCCGAAGGTGCCCAGGCTGGCCCAGCCGGTCTGGAAGGCAATGTCGGTGACGGACAGCTCGGTGTCGCGCAGCAGCGTCTTGGCCCGCTCGATGCGTCGCGTGAGCAGGTAGCGATGCGGCGGTACGCCGAAGGCCTCCTTGAAGGAGCGCGAGAAATGCGCCTGCGAAACATGGCTGACTTGCGCGAGCCGTTCGACCGGCCAGTCCTCATGGGAGGCGGCATCCATGCGGTCCTTGGCGCGCAGCAGGCGGCGCAGCAGTTCGGGCGTCTGGCTGGCGGCCGCCTTCTCCATGCCGCCTCAGGGCTTGATCGGTATCGCCACCGATGCATCCACCGGCACCGCCGCCACCGCGTTCTGCGGCGAGCCTTCGACCAGCTTGTCCGAATAGGTGAGGTAGACCAGGGTGTGTCGCTTGCTGTCCACCATGCGCACCACGCGCAGGCGCTTGAACAGGATGGACTGGCGCTCGCTGAACACCTCCTCCTGTCGCGGCAGCGGCTGGGCAATCGTGATGGGGCCGACCTGGCGGCAGGCAATGGCCGCCTCGGCCTTGTCCTCGGCCAGGCCCAGCGCACCCGACATGCCGCCGGTCACGGCGCGAGAGACATAGCAGGAAATGCCCTGCACCTTCGGGTCGTCGTAGGCATCGACCACCACCTTGTGGTCGGGACCGAACAGCTTGAAGACCGTGTCGACCGAGCCGACGCGCTCGGCATGCGCCGCCGTGCCCATCGCAGCCGCAACCACAGCCGCAGCCAGGAGAAGGCGTGCCGCAACCCGCGGACAGGCGCTGGCGGGCTTGTGTTGTAACGGGCGATGCGCGGCAAGAAACATACGGTCAATCCTCTCTGACGCGGATCATGCCCTCTTGCGCGGTGGAAGCGACCAGCCGGCCGTCCTGCGTGAAGATGCTGCCCCGGCACAGGCCGCGCGCCCCGCTCGCGCTGGGCGAGTCGATGACATACAGCAACCACTGGTCCATGCGGAAATCGCGGTGGAACCACATGGCGTGGTCCAGGCTCGCCACGCGCAGCTTGTTGCTGAAAAAAGTCAGCGCATGCGGGTTCATGGCGGCGCGCAGCAGGCCGTTGTCGGAGGCATAGGCCAGCAGGGCGCGATGCACCAGCGGGTCGTCCGGCAGCGGCGCAATCGCACGCATCCAGATCTGCGACTTGGGCGGACAGGGCACGGGCGCGAGCAGGTCGGGCGCATCGACCACGCGAATCTCCAGCCCGGGCGAAAGCAGTGCGCGAAAGCGGTACGGCGCCGGCACCCGGTCGCCCAGCGCGATTCGGCGCTCCAGTTCGCTGGGCGCGGACAGCGGGTCCACCGTGGAGGGCATGGCGTCCTGGTGGTCGATGCCTTCGTCGCGCGTCTGGAAGGAGGCGGCCATCTCGAAGATCTCGCGGCCTTCCTGCTTGGCGATGACGTGGCGGGTCGTGAAGCTGCGGCCGTCGCGCGCGCGGTGCACGGTGTAGTCGATGGGGGCATGCTGGCCCGGCAGCAGGAAGTACGCATGCATGGAATGCACGGCGCGGTCGGCCGGCACGGTCAGGCTGGCAGCCACCAGCGACTGGGCCAGCACCTGGCCGCCGAAGACGGCCGGGGTGCCGATGTTGTGGCTCTGGCCTCGAAAGCGGTCTTCGCCCGTGGGGGCGAGTTGCATCAGGGCAACCAGGTCCGAGACATAACCGGCCGCGGTGGCGGCATCGGGCTTGGGGTTGGGCGTGGGGGTCATGGGCGCAGCGCACGAAAAGGATCGCAGGAACATAGCAAATCCTGCGCCCTGGCACTGTCCCCGGCCGGTCAGCCGGCGCCCCGGGCGGGCGGCCCGGCAGGCAAGGCGCCTACCTTAGTACTGCAGCCGCGCCAGCGAGCGCAGGCGCTCGGCGCTGGTGCTGGGCAGGCCGAAGAACTCCAGGTAGGCCGGAATCATCTCGAAGAGCATGTCGGTGCCGACCTGCACCCGGCAGCCGCGGGCCTGCGCCGCCGCCAGCAGCGCGGTGGTTTCGCTGCGCATGACCACTTCGCCGACCATGGTGCCGGGCTGCAGGCGCTCCACGTCGAAAGGCAGCGGGTCGCCCGGGTTCATGCCCAGGGGCGTGGCGTTGACCACTAGGCCGAAGCCCTGCGGGTCGGCGCTGCCGGCGCTCACCGGCAGCTGCGGATATTCCTGGCGCAGCCGCTCGGCCAGTGCCTGCGCCGAGGCGGCGTTGACGTCGAACAGCGCGAGCTCGGCCACCCCGGCCTGTGCCAGCGACGCCGCAATGGCGCAGCCCACGCCGCCCGAGCCGACCACCAGCGCGCGGGTGCTGGCCAGTTGCACGCCCTTGCGCTGCATGCCGCGCACGAAGCCCGCACCGTCGAACTGGTCGCCCACCAGACGCCCGTCGGGCAGGCGCTTGACCGCATTGCACGCGCCGGCCACGCGCACGGTGGGCGTGACCTCGTCGAGCAGCGACAGCACACTCACCTTGTGCGGCATGGTGATGAGTGCGCCGCGCACGTTGTCCATCTGGAACAGGCTGCGCAGCCCCTGCGCGAAGGATTCCGGCCTGCAGGCAAACGGCACCACCACCGCGTTGATCCCCTCCGCTTCGAAGTACGGGTTGTAGATCATCGGGGACTTGAAGGTGTGGGTGGGGTAGCCCACATGCGCTATCACCTCGGTGCGGCCATCGATCTGCATGGCGGAATCTCCCGGTCCTGACTGACTTGCTTGCTTGATTGCTGACTTACTTGCGGGCTTTTTCCAGCTCCGCCACCACGGCAGTGACGGTGGCCTCGCCCACCGATGCGCTGTGCTTGGCGATCACCGGCTTCATCTTCTCGCGCAGTTTGGCCACCTCGGCCGGCGCGAGTTCGGTGATCTGCATGCCGCTCTTCCTGAGCTCGGCCATGATGCTGGCCGCCTGCGCGCGCGACTGCTCACGCTCGTACCTGGCCGATTCGCTCGCCGCGTCCTGCAGGATCTTGCGGTCGCCTTCGGAGAGCGATTCCCAGAAGCGCTTGCTGACCACGACCGACTGCGGGTTGTACTGGTGGTTGGTGAGCGTCATGTACTTCTGCACCTCGTACAGCTTGGCGCCGCGGATGGTGGCCACCGGGTTCTCCTGGCCGTCCACCGCGCCCTGCTCAAGCGCAGCATACAACTCCGGGAAGGGCAGCGGCGTCGGGTTGGCGCCCAGGGCGTTGACCCAGTCGACGTTGATGGGGTTGGGGATCACGCGAAGCTTCAAGCCGGCGATGTCTTCCACCTTGGTCACGGCGCGCTTGCTGTTGGTGAGCTGGCGAAAGCCCAGCTCGTAGTAGGTCAGGCCGACCAGGCCCTTGTCTTCCAGCTTCTTGTGCAGGCCGGTGCCGAAGGGGCCGTCGACCACCGCGTCGGCTTCCTTGGCATTGCCGAAGAGGAAGGGGAAGTCGTAGATGGCGAAGTCCTTGACGATGCTGGCGAAGATGCCGGAGTTCATCGAGGCCATCTCCAGCGTGCCACCCTGCAGCGCCGACACGTTGGCCTGGTCGCTGCCCAGCGCGCCGCCCGGGTACACGTTGACCTTGAGCTTGCCGCCCGACTTGGCCGCCACGAGCTCCGCGAACTTCTGCATGCCCAGCACGATGGGGTGGCCTTCGGCGTTCTGGTTGGCGAACTTGATGGTGCGGGTCTGCGCCTGGGCCAGGCCCAGCGCGCCGATGGCCGCCGCGGCCAGCACGGTCTTGATGAAGATGCGTTTCATGGTTCTCGTCTCCGTTGGTCGTCGTTGTTGGAAAGGGGGAGGCCGCTCAGCCGGCCAGCCAGCGCGCCGGCACCGTGACCAGGCTGGGGAAGAACACCAGCAGGAACATCAGCGCGAACTGGGCCACCATGAAGGGCCACACGCCCTTGGTGACCTCGTCCATGCTGACCTTGCCGACGCCCGCCACGGTACTGAGCACCGTGCCCACCGGCGGCGTGATCAGGCCGATGGCGTTGTTGATCATGAACAGCACGCCGAAATACACCGGGTCGATGCCCGCGGCCTTCACCAGCGGCATGAAGACCGGCGTGAGGATCAGGATGGTGGGGGTCATGTCCATGGCCGTGCCCACCAGCATGGTGATGACCATGATGGCCAGCATGAGGATCACGGGGCTGTCCAGCAGCGGCTTGAGCATGGCCACCAGTTCGGCCGGCAGGTTAGCCACCGTGATCATCCAGGCCGAGACCATGGCCGCGGCCACCAGGAACATGATCACCGCCGTTGTCTGCGCCGCCGAGGCGAACAGGCCGAACAGCTGCGACACCTTCAGTTCCTTGTAGATCACGGTGGAGACAAACAGGGCGTACACCGCGGCCACCACGGCCGCCTCGGTGGGCGTGAACACGCCGAACTTCAGGCCCACCACCACGATCAGCGGCAGCACCAGGGCGAAGGTGGCGTCCTTCAGGGCCGCCAGCACTTCGCGCCGGCTGGCGCGCGGCGCGGCCTGGATCTTTTCCTTTCGCACCAGCCAGGCCCAGGTGACCCACAGCGCTGCGCCCAGCATGAGGCCCGGCACGATGCCGGCCAGGAACAGCTTGGAGATCGACACGTTGGCCGCCACGCCGAAGATGACGAAGCCGATGGAAGGCGGAATGATCGGCGCGATGATGCTGGCCGCCGACAGCAGGCCCGCCGAGCGCGCCGTGTCGTAGCCGGCGCGGTTCATCATGGGCAGCAAGAGCGCAGCCAGCGCGGCGGCATCGGCCACGGCCGAGCCCGACAGCGCGGCCATGATGACCGCCGCCATGATGCCAACGTAGCCCAGGCCGCCCTTGATGTGGCCCACCAGCGTCATCGCGAAGTTCACGATGCGCTTGGAAAGGCCGCCGGCATTCATGATCTCGCCGGCCAGCATGAAGAAGGGCACGGCCAGCAGCGGGAAGCTGTTGGCGCCCTCGATGGTGTTCTGCGCGAGGATCTGCGCGTCGAACATGTCCATGTGCCACATGAGCGCGGCACCGCAGATGAGCAGCGAGAACGCAATGGGCACGCCCAGCGCCATGGCGCCCAGCAGCGCGCCGAGGAAGATGGTGATGGTCATTTGGAAACCTCCGGGCTTTGCCCTGCGGTGCGAGCCGGCTTCGGCGCGGCCGGGGGGCGGCTCATGCTTGTTCTTTCGCGGTGGGGGCGGCGTTGATGGCCGCGGGGGCGGGCTCGGCATGCACCGGCTCGTCTTCGGATTCGCGAACGCCCACCAGTTCGCTGTCGGGCAACCGGCCGGTGAACAGGCGCCACAGGTCGGACACGAAGATGAGCGCCGCCAGCACCGCGAACATCACGCCGCTGACGTTGAACCAGGCCATGGACACTTCCATTACCGCGCTGGTAGTGCCGTAGTTGATGACGGTCTGCTCCCACGCACCGCGGAACATCAGCCAGCAGATGAACAGCATCAGCACGTGCGCCAGCACGAAGCACACCTTGCGGCCCGCCACCGGCAGGCGGGAGACGAGCGAGTCGGTGCCCAGGTGCGCGCGGTTGCGCACCGCGACCACCGAGCCGAAGAAGGTCATCCAGACGAACAGCCAGCGCGACAGCTCCTCGGACACCGTGATGCCGGAATTGAAGCCGTAGCGAAGCACGACGTTGCCGAACACCATGACGACCATGAGCGCCAGGCAGGCGACCATGAGGATGACGAACAACCGGCAGATGCGGTCTATGAAGCGCTGGATCACGACGAGTCTCC
>JAFECZ010000214.1 GCA_018241905.1 Pseudomonadota bacterium | reverse complement strand
GGCCAGGTCGCCGAAAGGCGCGGACTGCCAGGAATGCGGCTCGCCCGAGGCAATGGCCTCGACCCAGGCGCCGAAGTCGCGCAGCGCGGTGCTGGCGCCAGCAATCAGCTCCTTGCTGGCCGGACGCTGGTCGGCCAGCCAGGTGTTGAGCACCTGCTCCATCGACCAGGCGGCGTCGCCGAAGTCGGTCAGGCCGACCATGCGCGAGCTGCCCTTGAGCGTGTGGAAGGCGCGTCGCAGGATGGTGAGTTCGCCCACGTCCGTGGGGTCGTGGTCCAGCTCGCCGACGGCCACCAGGCCGTTCTCGACGACTTCGCGCGCCTCGTCCAGGAAGATGTTCTGCAGGTCGTCTTCGGCCAGCTCGGTGACGAAGGTCTCGGGCAGCGCCTCCAGCGGCGCGGGGCCGGTGATCTTGGCGGTCCAGCTGTCGGCAGCCTTGCTGAATTCCTCGATGGGCGAAGAAGGCGCCGACTGGCCGTCCTTCTTCTTTTTCTTGGGGCTGGCCAGCTCGGCCAGCTTGGCGGCAATCTGCGCGTCGATCTGGTCGGGCGTGAGCACGGCGGGCTCGGCCGGCGCGGCAGCGGCAGCGGCAGCCGCGGCGGGCGCCAATGCGGCGGCGGCCTGCTCCTCGGCCTGGCGGCCCATCAGCGGCTTGAGTTCGCCGGCTTGCGCGTCGAACACGAACAGGCGCTTGGCCAACGCCGGCTGGTAGCCCAGCATGTCGATCAGGAAACCCAGCGCGCCCAGGTTGTTGCCCAGCGCGTCGAAGGCGCCCGGCTCGTCCGCCGGCGTGGAGCGCGCCACCAGCTCGTCCACGTTGTCGCGCATGCGCGAGACGGTCTGCGCGGCCTGGTCCAGGCCCAGCACCGAGAACACGCCGCGCATCTGCGTCAGCTGGCCCGGCACCGTGCTCAGGTGGTTCTTCTCCGAGGGATGGCGGAAGAACTGGTCCATCGCCTTCTCGAGCTCGGACAGGTGCGTGCGCAGCTCGTCGACCACGGTGCCCATGGTCTGGCGGTCGCTGACGCGGCGGTACAGCTCTTCCATCCACGGCTCGAGCGGCTCGGAGCGGCCGCCCTCGCGGGCGCGCTCGATGCGGCCGGCCAGTTGCACGGTACGCGCGGTGAGCTGGCGGTCGTTGGGGTCCAGGTCCTCGAACGCGGCTTCCAGGTACAGCACCGAGGTCGCCACTTCCATGGCCAGCTCGGTGGCCGGCGGCTTGCCCGAATTGAGCGAGGCCTGCACGGCATTGTTGAGCGCCTGCACCATCGGCAGGCTCGGCGGATGGAGCTTCTGCAGCGATTCGGTCAGCAGGCCGAAGCTGTCCACGGCCTGGCGCACGCGGCCCATGTCGCCGCCCGACAGCGCCGACCACATTTCCTTGGCACCCTCGATGCGCTTGCGCGCCTGCGCCAGCACGGTGGGGTCGAAGCGGCCGAACTGCTCGCTGGTGTAGTCGACAGCCTTCTCGTCCTCGATGTCCCAGGCGTCGCGCACGGCGCGCAGCGTGGGCGCCTCGTCGCGCATGCCCGGCACGGCCTGGGCGCAGAAGAAGAGCAGGTCCTGGCCGAGGCGGTCGGACACGGTCTCGTCGCCGCGCGCCAGCGTGGCGTACTGCAGCAGCACGCGCGAGGCGGCGCGCTTCACATAGACGTCGGGCGTGACCAGCGACAGGCCCAGCGCCTCGAAGAAGCCGCCGGCCAGTGCCCAGAAGCTGCGCGAGCGGGTACCGCCGGCGCCGCGCGACAGGCCCACGCAGATTTCCTGCAGCCGCCTGGCGGCCACGTCGTCGCCGCTCTTGACCACCTTGAGCAGCTCGCGATCGAACTTGGAGCGCACCGCCGGGTCGTAGACCAGCGCCGGCTTGCTGCTTTCGAGATGGATGTCCACCCAGCGCCAGGACGGCGACCACAGGTCGGCCGGATGCACCCGCTCGTTGCCCACCAGCTCGAGCACGTCGCGGTATTGCGGGAACAGCGCCACCGACGAGACCGACTTGCCGGCCAGCATGGCCTGCAGGAAATCGGTGACGGCAAAGCCTGCGCGGTCGAGCTTGTGCACGGCCGCCTCGGTGCAGCGCTGCGGCTCCTGCACGAAGCTCTGCACGGCGAACTCCATCGCGCCCAGCACCAGCGCCGGCGAGGGATGGCCCACCATCTGCAGGGCGCCCACGGCCTGGTGCAGCTGCTGGCGCACCAGGCGCAGCGGCCCGGCGTCTGCATCCACGGCGCCGCCGCTTTCGCGTGCGAAGCGGCGCAGCGACTTGCCACAGGTCTCGAGGGACTTCTGTATTTCGCCGAGCACCCAGGCCAGGGGCCCGAGGTCTTCAGCCCCCTGTGCGTTGCCGGCGACAGGAGCGGTTGCGGAAGCGAGGGTCGACACGTTCGGGTGCTCGTCGTTTTTCAGGCGATCTTGAATCGGGCCACCGACTGGCGAAGTTCGTCAGCCATGTGCGAGAGCTCGCGCACCTGCTGTGCGGTGGCTCGCGTACCTTCGCCGGTCTGCTCGGTCACGGCGAAGATGTGCTGGATGTTCGCGGCCACCACGTTGGCCGAATTGGCCTCGCGGGAGGCGGACTGCGAAATCTGTTCGATCAGCTCGGCAAGGCGGCGCGACACGCGGTCGATCTCCGACAGGGCGGTACCGGCATTGTCGGAAAGCTTGGCCCCTTCCACCACGCCCTGGGTAGAGCGCTCCATGGCGCCCACCGCGTCTTGCGTGTCGGTCTGAATCGCCTTCACCAGCGCCGCGATCTGGCGCGTGGCGTCTGCGGAGCGTTCGGCCAGTCGCTGCACTTCTTCGGCCACCACCGAGAAGCCTCGGCCGGCTTCACCGGCGGATGCGGCCTGGATGGCGGCGTTCAGTGCCAGCACGTTGGTCTGTTCGGTAATGTCCGAGATCAGCTCGGTGATTTCGCCGATCTCCTGCGACGATTCGCCCAGGCGCTTGATCCGCTTGGAGGTTTCCTGGATCTGGTCGCGGATGGCGTTCATGCCGCCGATGGCGTTCTGCACCGCGTGCAGGCCGGACGATGCAGCCTGCAGCGACTGGCGCGCCACCGTGGCGGACTCTTGCGCCTGTGCGGACACGCCGTTGATCCGCTCGGCCATGGTCAGCACCGACTGGCCGGTTTCGCGAATCTCGCGCAGCTGCTCGGTCGAGGCGGCCAGCAGCTCGGTGGAGGTGCTTTCCACCTGCGCGGTGGTCTGCGCCACGCGGGCGACCGTGTTCTGCACGTTGCCCACCAGCAATCGAAGTTCCTCCACCGTGTAGTTCACCGAGTCGGCAATGGCGCCGGTGATGTCTTCCGTCACGGTGGCTTCCTGCGTCAGGTCGCCTTCGGCCACCGTCTGCAGTTCGTTCATCAGCCGAAGAATGGCGGCCTGGTTGGCCACGTTCACGCGGGTGGCTTCTTCGTGGGCCCGGTCGGCCTCGATGCGTTCGCGTTCGGCGGAGGCGGCACGCTCGCGGCCTTCGCGCACCTGGCCGTAGGCGATGGCGGCGGCCAGGCCGAGCGCGGCCACCGAGAGCACGAACAGCAGGATCACGGTGCCGGCCGTCAGGCCGGTGCGCTCGGAGAGCTTGTCCTGCAGCCCGCCCAGCGCCACGCGCAGCGGCTCGCTGTCGGCCAGGATGGTGGCCTGCGCTTCGCGCGCGGTCACCAGGCCTTGCAGGTTGCCCAGGATGGCGCCGGCCTGCGTGCGGGTCTGTTCGTAGGTCTTGAGAATGGCTTCGAGCTGCTGGCGGGTCTGCGCGTCGCGCGTGCCGGGCAGGCGCTGCTGCGCGCTGCCGTCCAGCAGGCCCTTGGCCACTTCCTGGAAGGTGTTCAGGTCCTTGCCCAGCAGGAACACGGCGTCGGGGCTCACGCCCTCGACCGTCAGGAACTCGTTGGCCGACTTGCCGATACGCTGCGTCAGCATCACCAGCTGGCCGGCTGCCGAGATCTCGGGCACCGTGGCGGTCTGCTGCATCTTGAGCGATGCCACCGTCTCGGCCATTTCGAGCAGGTCGGACGACTGGCGGTTGATGTTGCGCAGCGCCGCGCCCACCTGCGTCAGGATCTGCTGCTGGCCCAGCACCGCCTTGGCACTGGCCGAAGCGCGGTCCACCAGCGGAATGATCTTGGCCATCTCGGGGTCCAGGTCGCTGGTCACGCGCTCGAGGTCGAGCGACTCGTCGCCGCTGGCCAGGCCGTGCGCGCGCAGGTGCAGGTCGCTGGACGAATCCTTCACTTCGGCAAATGCCTTCACGTCGCCCACCAGCGCCTGCGACACCGACTTGGCCAGGCGCTGCGACTGCATCAGCGACTGGCCGGTGGCGGCCACCTGCTGCGCGACGCGGTCGGCGCGCACGATGGCGGCGCCGGCAAGAATGAGCAGCACCAGCACGACCGAGGCCAGCGCGATGAACAGGTAGCGCTGCTGGCGCTGCAGGTCGTTGCGCGGCACCTCCGGCGGCGCGCCGGCCGCGGCATCCGCTTCGCCCTCGCCCGGTTCGGCGGCGGCAACGCCCTGCACCGGCTCGTTGGCGGCCGCGGCCTGCGCGTCGCGGCGCATCAGCACGGTTTTTTCGTCGAAGCCCTGTTCGGTCTCGACCTGGTCCATGGCGATGGTGTTGAGGTCGGCGCCGATCGCGACGGTGTTGTCGCGCGCGGGCAGGAGGCGTTTGAACTTGTCGGCGATCGAGCTCACGGTCGGTCCTTGAAGGTTGATGGCGTTGTGCGGCAGCCCGATCAGGCGCCGATACTCAGGAATTGCGGTTGCTGGGAAAGAGCCTGCAGGTTGACTTCCTGCCACTGCTCGCCGTTTTCGTCGGTGTAGGTGGCGCCCATCCAGGCCGGCGCATCATCGGCCTGCGGCTGCGACGACACGAAGGCCTCGACGCCGCGCAGGCCGACCAGCCGATCGATCAGCAGCGCGCAGTTGACCTCGAGCAGTTCGTTGAGCGCCACCAGGCGCGACTGGGCGCGTGCCGCGTCGCTGACGGGCGCAGCGCGGCGGCCGGCGGCAAAGGTGGCGAACTCGATCACCCCGTAGAGGCCGCCGCGCAGGTTGGACACGCCCAGGAACCACTCGTGCGTGTAGGGCACCACCTGGGGCGGCGTCCAGGGAAAGATCTCGCCGGCATGGCCGAGCGGAAAAAGGAACTTCGATTCCCCGGCTTCCACCGCCAGCCACGAGGCCGACACGCCGGTGCTGCGTGCCGCCTGCAGCCGGCCGGCAAGCCTGGACTGGAATGCGCGGAGCGCGTCGCGATTGGCCATGGCTGGAAGACCGAGGGTTGCGCGCCGCTCAGTTGAGCGCGCTGATCTTGGCCATCAGCTCGGCCGCATTGACGGGCTTGACGATGTAGTCGCGCGCGCCCTGGCGCATGCCCCACACGCGGTCGGTCTCCTGGTTCTTGCTGGTGCACAGGATGATCGGCACGGCGGCGTACTGCGGGTCGCGGGCAATGGCGCGCGTGAGCTGGAAGCCGTTCTGCCCGGGCATGACCACGTCCATCAGGATCAGGTCGGGGCGGTCTTCCTGCAGGCGGCGCATCGCGTCGTCGGCGTTTTCGGCGGTCTTGACCTTGAAGCCGTTCTTCTCGAGCAGATCGGTCAGGAACATCAACTCCGTCTTGGAGTCATCCACCACGAGGACTTTTTGAATAGCCATTTAGAGAGCTTCCGGTTGTGCAACGCCAAACTGCTCCACGGCCTGGAGCAGCTGGTCTTTTGTGAAGGGCTTGGTGAGGTAGTCCTGCGAGCCGACCATGCGGCCGCGCGCCTTGTCGAACACGCCGTCCTTGGAGGACAGCATGACGACCGGGACATTGGAGAAGGTTGCGTTGCGCTTGATGATCGCGCAGGTCTGATAGCCGTCGAGACGCGGCATCAGGATGTCGCAGAAGATGAGGTGGGGCTTGTGGTCGTTGACCTTGGACAGCGCATCGAAGCCGTCCTCGGCCAGGAGCACTTCGTGCCCGCCCTGCTTGAGGAAGATCTCGGCGCTGCGCCGAATGGTGTTGCTGTCGTCGATGACGAGCACCTTGTAGCCAGATCCGTTGGTGCTCATGGGCACGCTCCTCAAACAACACTTCCGACGACGGCGGCAACCTTTACTCAGAAAAGTCGCCGAAAGCGTGGCCCTATGCCATGCTTTTAGATTTCAACCATTTCGAAGTCTTCTTTGCGAGCGCCACACTCGGGGCAAGTCCAGTTCATCGGCACGTCGGCCCACGCTGTTCCGGCCGCAATACCATCTTCTGGCACCCCAACCGCTTCGTCGTAGATCCACCCGCAAATCAGGCACATCCAGGTCTTCTTGTTCATCGCAGCTTACGTTCCCTGTTCATAGAATGCAACGATTGTATCGAGACGTCACTCACGAACTCGTGATTTGCGTCTCACATCTGCCACCATCCCGGTGAGTCTCCAGTCCGCATGAAAACTTTCCTTCTACCCACCGAAGAATCCGGTTCAACGGACGATCTTAGCGGCGCCGGCGCCGACCCCGAGCAAACCGAAGAAGGCGCTCAGACCACCCTGCCCTGCGTGCTCGTGTTCAACGCGAGCGACCCCAGCGGCGCGGGCGGCCTGGCCGCCGACGCACTGGCCATCGCGTCGGTCGGCGCGCACATGCTGCCGGTGGTCACCGGCGCCTATGCGCGCGACACGGCCGAGATTTTCGATCACTTTCCTTTCGACGAAGAGGCGGTTTCCGAGCAGGCGCGCACCGTGCTCGAAGACGTCGAGGTGCAGCTCATCAAGGTCGGCTTTGCCGGCACGCCCGAGAACCTTTCCGAAATCGCCGAGACCGCCAGCGACTACCCCGAGGTACCGGTGGTGGCCTACATGCCCAACCTCTCGTGGTGGGAGGAGGACAAGATCGACGCCTACCTCGACGCCTTTCGCGAACTCGTGCTGCCGCAGACCACCGTGCTGGTGGGCAACCACAGCACGCTGTGGCGCTGGCTGTTGCCCGACTGGAACGGCGAGCGCCCGCCCACGGCACGCGACATTGCCCGCGCCGCCGGCGAGCAGGGCGTGCCCTACACGCTGGTCACCGGCCTGGTGCTGCCCGACCAGTACTTCGACAACGTGCTGGCCTCGCCGCAAACGGTGCTGGCCAGCGAGAAATTCGAGCGGCTCGAGGCGGTGTTCTCCGGCGCCGGCGACACGCTGTCGGCCACCCTGGCCGCGCTGCTGGCCAGCGGCACCGACCTGGTGGCGGCCACCAGCGAATCGCTGAGCTACATGGACCGCTGCCTGGACGCGGGCTTCCGCCCCGGCATGGGCCACGTGGTGCCCGACCGGCTGTTCTGGGCGCAGCCCGAGGACGAGGATGCCGAGGCTGGCGGCGAGGAAGCCACCGACTTCGCCTTGCCGCCCCACGAGACACGACACTGAAACGACGCGCCCGCCCAATGTTGGAGACGGGCCACCCAAGACATGAACCAGACCGAACGCAACCAGCAACTCTTCGATCGCGCCCGCGCGGTCATCCCCGGCGGCGTGAACTCGCCCGTGCGCGCCTTCAAGGCGGTGGGCGGCACGCCGCGCTTCATCCAGAAGGCGCAGGGCGCCTACATGTGGGACGCGGCCGGCCAGCGCTACATCGACTACATCGGCTCCTGGGGGCCGATGATCCTGGGCCACGGCCACGCCGCCGTCATCGAGGCCGTGCAGAAGGCGGTCACCGAGGGCCTGTCATTCGGCGCGCCCACCGAGCGCGAGATCGAACTGGCCGAGGCCATCCTCGCGCTCATGCCGTCCATGGAAATGGTGCGGCTGGTCAGTTCGGGCACCGAGGCGGCCATGAGCGCGCTGCGCCTGGCGCGCGGCGCCACCGGACGCAAGACCATCGTCAAGTTCGAAGGCTGCTACCACGGCCATGCCGACGCGCTGCTGGTCAAGGCCGGCTCGGGCCTGGCCACCTTCGGCAACCCCACCTCGGCCGGCGTGCCGCCCGAAGTGGTGCAGCACACGCTGGTGCTGCGCTACAACGACCTGCCCCAGCTCGAAGCCGCCTTTGCGGAGCACGGCCAGGACATCGCCTGCCTGATGATCGAGGCCATTGCCGGCAACATGAACTTCGTGCGCGCGACGCCGCAGTTCGCCAGGCGCTGCCGCGAACTGTGCACGCAGCACGGCGCGCTGCTGATCTTCGACGAGGTGATGACGGGATTCCGCGTGGGGCTGCAAGGCGCGCAGGGCGTGCTGGGCATCCGGCCCGACCTCACGGTGCTGGGCAAGGTGATCGGCGGCGGCATGCCGCTGGCGGCCTTTGGCGGACCGCGCGCCATCATGGAACAACTGGCGCCGCAAGGGCCGGTCTACCAGGCCGGCACGCTGTCGGGCAACCCCGTGGCCACCGCTTGCGGCCTAGCCACGCTGCGCGAAATTTCCAAGCCCGGCTTCTACGAGGCACTGGGCGCCAGGACGCGCAGCCTGGTGGACGGCCTGAAGTCCGCCGCGCAGGCCGAAGGCGTGGGCTTCAGCGCCGATTGCGAAGGCGGCATGTTCGGTTTCTTCCTGCTCGATGCGCTGCCTCAGGACTACACCAGCGTCATGAAGAGCGACGGCACGCGCTTCAACACGCTGTTC
>JAFECZ010000213.1 GCA_018241905.1 Pseudomonadota bacterium | reverse complement strand
GCACCGCCGCTCATGACGAAGCTCCCGAACGCTTGCGCTGCCAGCCCTGCAGCGCATTGATGAGCAGCAGCATCAGGAAGGAGATGACCAGCATCACCAGCGCCACGGCCGTGGCGCCGGCAAAGTCGTACTGCTCGAGCTTGCTGATGATGATGAGCGGCGTGATCTCCGAGATCATGGGCATGTTGCCCGCGATGAAGATGACCGAGCCGTATTCGCCGATGGCCCGTGCAAAGGCCATGGCAAAGCCGGTGAGCAGCGCCGGCATGATCGCCGGAAGAATCACCAGGCGGAAGGTCTGCCAGCGCGTGGCGCCCAGCGAGGTGGCGGCCTCTTCGAGCTCCTTCTCGGTGTCTTCCAGCACCGGCTGCACCGTTCGCACCACGAACGGCAGCCCGATGAAGATCAGCGCAATGACCACGCCCGCCGGCGTGAAAGCCACCTTGATGCCGTGCGGCTCCAGGAACTGGCCGACCCAGCCGTTGCCGGCCAGCAGCGCCGTGAGCGAAATGCCCGCCACCGCCGTGGGCAGCGCAAAAGGCAGGTCGACCAGCGCGTCGACGATGCGCTTGCCCGGAAAGTTGTAGCGCACCAGCACCCAGGCCACCAGCAGCCCGCCGAACAGGTTGACGAGCGCCGCGATCAGCGATGCGCCGAAGGTGAGGCGATACGAGGCCATCACGCGCGGCGAGGCGACGGCCGTCCAGAACTGGTCCCAGCTCAGCGTGAAGGTCTTGAAGACCAGCGCCGACAGCGGAATCAGCACGATCAGGCACAGGTAGAACAGCGCGTAGCCCAGCGTGAGGTTGAAGCCGGGCAGCACGCGCTTGGCGCCGCCGGGCTTCTGACGTGGCAACGGCGTGGCCCGTGAAGGCAACGCCGAGGAAGCTGCAGCATTCATGAATTGAAGCGATTGATTGTTATGGGGCCAGCGCAGCAAAGCCATTTCGGGAGCATCCGCGGAACCGGCTTCTTTGCCGGGCCGCTGGATGCACCCCCTTGAAGGGGGATGCGAGCGACACGAAGTGCGCGAGAGTCGGAGGTGGGCTTATTTCCCGCCAGGGGTGTAGATCTTGTCGAACTGGCCGCCGTCATTGAAGTGCACCTTCTGCGCTTCGGCCAGGCTGCCGAACAGCTCCTGCACCGTGAACAGCTGCACCGGCTTGAAGGTTGCGGCGTGCTTCTTCAGCACGGCTTGCGAACGCGGGCGCAGGGCATGCTTGGCGGCGATTTCCTGGCCTTCGTCGGAATACAGGTAGTCGAGGTAGGCCTTGGCCAGCTCGCCGGTGCCCTTCTTGGCCGTGGTGCGCTCGACCACCGCCACCGGGTTCTCGGCCAGGATGCTGATCGAGGGGTAGACCGCATCCACCTTGCCGGCGCCGAATTCGCGGTCGATGGACAGCACTTCGGATTCGAAGGTGATCAGCACGTCGCCGATGTTGCGTTGCAGGAAGGCCGCGGTGGCATCGCGCCCGCCGCGCGCCAGGATGGGCACGTTCTTGAACAGCTTGCCCACGAACTCGGCGGCCTGCGCGTCGCTGCCGCCCTTCTTCTTCACGTAGCCCCAGGCGGCCAGGTAGGCGTAGCGGCCGTTGCCGCCGGTCTTGGGGTTGACCACCACCACTTGCACGCCGGGCTTGACCAGGTCTTCCCAGTCCTTGATGCCCTTGGGGTTGCCGTTGCGCACCAGGAACAGCATGGTCGAGGTGGTGGGCGCCGCGTTGTCGGGAAATTTCTTGGCCCAGTCCTTGGCCACGATGCCCTTGTCGGCCAGGAACTCGATGTCGGTGGTGGTGTTCATGGTCACCACGTCGGCATCCAGGCCGTCGGCCACGGCGCGCGCCTGCGCGCTGGAGCCGGCGTGCGACTGGTCGATCTTGACGTCCTTGCCGGTGGTCTTCTTGTAGTGCGCGACGAAGGCGGTGTTGTAGTCCTTGTAGAACTCGCGGGCCACGTCGTAGGACACGTTCAACAGGGTCTGCTGCGCGAAGGCAGGGGCCACGGCCGCCGCCGCCAGTGCGAAGGCAACGAGGATTTTTCTGGTTCTGGTGGTCATGGTTGAGCCAATCGTTCTGCGTTGTAGGAAGAAGAAGAAGAGGAGGATGCGCGGGACTGCGCCGCCGCCGGCGAGCCCCCGAGGGTCAGGGACTGGAACAGGGCCTGACCGAGCGGCCAGGGACCATGCCCCGAGTCGCGGTCTATGTGCCCGGCATTCTGCATACGGACAAATTCGCTGCCCCAGGCGCGGGCATAGGCGCCAGCCAGGCGCACCGGGCAGCCCGGGTCGTTGCTGCTGGCCACCATCACGCTGCGATACGGCAGCGGCGCATAGGGAACCGGGGAAAAGCTGGAGGTCTGGGCCCGGCGCTCCGGATCGACCGGTGCCACCAACAATGCGCCGCGCACCCGCGCCGCCGCCTGCTCGCCCAGGTGCGCCACGGCGATGCAGCCCAGGCCGTGCGCCACCAGCAGCACCGGCGCATCGGCCGACAGCACCAGCGATTCGAGCGCAGCCACCCAGGCATCGCGGTGGGGCGTGGTCTCGTCGGGCGGCGTGAGCCAGATCGTGCCGCTCGACTCACCGGCCCACAGGCTCTGCCAGTGGCCGGCGTTGGCGCCTTGCCAGTCGGGCACGAAGATGGTCTGGTAGTGGCTCACGGGCGGTTGAAGGGAACTTGAGCCCGGATTGTGCGAAGTGCGCCTCGGATAACAAACGAATATCTGCTTGTTTGTTTATAGGCAATTTCGCATAAAGAGAATTTCCAACTGATCTAAGAATCCAGCCCGCGCCTTTTCAAAGCAGTTCTTCGTCCACCATGGCCGACAGCACGGACAGCCGCAACCTGCGCCCCCAGTTCAGGGCAGGCTCGTGCGCCAGGACCACCTCGCCGCCGTCGTGCTGCATCACCCATTGCAGGCGCCGCACCTGGCCTTCGCCCCCCTGGGCGCGCAGCTGGTAGGCGTTGGGCAGGCGCTGCCCGCGCAGCAGCGAAGCCGCCTGCGTGGCCAGCACCGGGCTGTCCACGATCAGCACCATCTCGGTATTCGAATGGGCCGAGCGGCGGTCCATGTTCATCGAACCGATCGACAGCCACCGCCCGTCGACCACCGCCAGCTTGGCGTGAAGCCGCCCGAGCGAAGCGCGGCCGGGCGCGTCGGTGGCCCAGGCCTGCGCCTGACCCGGCATCAGCTCGTAGAGGGACACGCCCATGTCCAGCAAGGCCGTGCGATAGCGGGCGTAGCCAAAGTGCACCAGCGGCTCGTCGGTGGTGGCCAGCGAGTTGGTGACCAGCGACACGCGCACCCGCTGCGCAACGGCCCGCAAGGCATTCAAGCCGCCTTCGCTGGGCACCACGTAGGGCGAAGCCAGGAACACCTCGGACGAGGCCGACTGCATGAGTTCCAGCTTGGCGCGCATCACCGGACTGTCTTCGCGGAGCGTGCCGGCCGGAACGGATGCCTTGTCGGGCAGATCGGCCACCACGCGCACCGGCGCCGGCGTCAACTCGACCTTGCCGCCGCGCAACTGCGCCCCGACAGACGGCTGGCCCAGCGCATCGCGCTCGCCGACCGGCAGCTCGTTGCCTTGCGGCTGGACCCGCCTGTCGAAGGAAAGGCGCGCCGGCTCGCCCTGCTCGTCCGCCGCGGCCAGGCTCTGTACCGGGTAGGCCTGCTCGCTGTTCCAGTACTGGTCGAACACCGCCGACATGCGGGCCACGACCGGGCCGGCCGACAGCACGTCCAGGTCGATGAAGTTGGCCGGCTCGCTGCGCTCGAAATAGGCGTCGGCGATGTTGCGCCCGCCGCTGATGGCAAAGGCGTTGTCGGCCACCAGCAGCTTGTTGTGCATGCGGCGGTTGACGCGCGAGAACTCGCGCAGCGACAGGAGCGTGCGCCGCGCAACGCTGCCGTCGCGCGCGGGCAGCGGATTGAACAGGCGCACCTCCACGCCCGCCTGGGCGGCAAGGCCCGCCAGCAGGGCTTCTTCCTCGCCGGCGTACAGATCGTCCACGAGCAGGCGCACACGCACGCCGCGCGCGCCGGCATCGCGCAGCTCGCGCAGGAACTGGCGGCCGGAGACGTCGTCGGCAACCTGGTAGTACTGCGCGTCGACGCTGCGCTGGGCCAGGCGGACCAGGGCAATGCGGGCTTCGAATGCCTGGTCGCCCGCCGGCAGCAACCGCAGGCCCGAGCGCGCCGAGGCGCCCTCTTCCTGCGGCCCCAGCGATGCGAGGGCCGCGGCGCCCAGCACGGTGGCGGCCGCATCGTCGATGGCCTGTGAAGGCACGCGCTCCACGCCCTGCGGCAGGCCGGCGCAGGCGGCCAGCAGCGCAAACAGCGCAAGCAGGAACCAGCGGAGATGGCGCAGCGAGGGCATGGGTGCAATCTAGGCAAGCAGCCCCCTGGCCACGAGTCAGCAGTGCGCCCAAGACGAGTGAAATAGTTCACACTGCGAGACTCCTGCCCCAGCCCTGCCGCCCGGACCCGTCAGCACCATGACTGCCGATGCCGCCGAAGACGATGACGCGGGCAATCGCCTGCCCCGCGCCCTGTTCGAGGCCGTGGCCGCGCATGGCCAGGTGCGCAGCTTTGCGGCCAATGCCATCCTCATCAACGAAGGCGACAGCACCGACTCGCTGTATGTCGTGCTCACCGGCCGGGTGAAGGCCTACGCCAGTTCGGAAGACGGGCGCGAGGTGGTGCTGGCCGAATACGGGCCCGGCGAATACTTCGGAGAGCTGTCGCTGGACGGCTTGCGCCGCTCGGCCTCCATCCAGGCCATCGAGCCGTGCACCTGCCGCGTGGTGCAGGGCGCGCAGCTGCAGGCCTTTCTGGCGGAACACCCGCAGTTCGGCGCGCACCTCACGCGCAAGCTGATCCACATGGTGCGCCGCCTGACCGAGCAGGTGCGCAGCCTTGCGCTGCAGGACGTGTACGGCCGCGTCGTGAACTTGCTCAACGAACTCTCCGACCCCGCGGGCGAAGAACGGGTGCTGCGCCACAAGCTCACGCAGCAGGACATTGCCGACCGCGTGGGCGCCTCGCGCGAGATGGTGAACCGGGTGATGAAGGAGCTGGCCGCCGGCGGCTACGTCACCCAGCGCGACGGGCGCATCGTGCTGCTGCGCAAGCCGCCCTCGGCCTGGTAGGCGCGCGTTGCCGGCTCAGATCGAATAGTCCTGCTGCGGCTCGGCGCCGCTGATGTTCTCGGCCAGGAAGTCGATCAGCTTGCGCACCGCCGGCACCAGCGCGCGCCGCTGCGGAAACACCGCGTGGCAGATGCCCGGGTGGGGCCCCCAGCCGGGCAGCACTTCCTTGAGGCGGCCATTGCGCAGGTCGGCACGGCACATGTAGTCGGGAAGCACGCCGGCGCCCGTGCCGGCCAGCACCGCGAACTGCAGCGTGGCCAGGTCGTCGGCCAGGTAGCGCGGGGTGTGATGCATCACATGCTCTGCGCCGTTCGGGCCTTCCAGCCGCAGGATGGCGCGGCCATCGCCGGCGGCGGACATGGCCACGGTATCGAGCCGCTCCAGGTCGAGCGGCGCCAGCACGGGGCCCTGGCGGCGCAGCAGTTCGGGGCTGGCCACCAGCAGGCCTCGGCTTTCGCCGAAGTTCTTGGCCACCAGGGTGGTGCTGTCCTCGATCACCGGGCGTACGCGCAGCGCGATGTCCACGCCCTCTTCCACCGGATCCACCGGCCGGTTGAGGATCAGCATTTCCACCCGCACGGCGGGGTAGCGCTGCATGAAGCGCGGCAGGAGCGGCCCCACGGTGCTCTGGGCCAGGGTGACCGGACAGGTGATCCGCACCTTGCCGCGCGGCTCGGTCTGCACCTGGGCCACGGCCTCGGCGGCGGCCTGGGCCGCGTCGCGCATGGCGATGCTGTGGCGCAGGTAGAGCTCGCCGGCCGGCGTGAGCGAGAGGCTGCGGGTGCTTCGCTGCAAAAGCTGCACGCCCAGTTGCGTCTCCAGGTCGGCCACGCGGCGCGACAGGCGCGACTTGGGAATCCCCAGCGCCCGGCCAGCCGCGGCAAAGCCGCCGCGCTCGGCCACCTCGGCGAAATAGACCATGTCGTTCAGATCCTGCTGCATGGCGGCACCCTCTTCCTTCTTGTCGTCCTATTTTTAGAACAATCTAAGCCAATTTTGCCGTCTTATCAATCAATCGACTCATAAATAGACTTCTACCCATGCCGACGCAATTGTCGTCGGCGCCAACCAAAGGAAAGAGAGCAAGTCATGAAGCTGCTGCACGTTGATTCGAGCGTCCTGGGCGCCAATTCCGTTTCGCGCCGTCTCACCGCCAACGCGGTGGCCGACTGGGTTGCCACCCATCCCGGCACCGAAGTCCAGTACCTGGACCTGGCCGTGTCGGCCCCCAGCCACTTCGATGCCGATTCGCTGGGCTTCCGCCTGCCCGAGGGCACGCCCCTGAGCGATGTGCAAAAGCGCGAGAACGCGGTGTCCGAGCAGCTGGTGAGCCAGTTCCTGGCCGCTGACGTGGTGGTGGTGGGCGCGCCCCTGTACAACTTCTCGATCCCCAGCCAGCTCAAGGCCTGGATCGACCGCCTGGCCCAGCCCGGCCGCACCTTCAAGTACACCGAGAAGGGCCCGCAAGGCCTGGCCGGCGGCAAGACGGTGATCGTGGTCTCGACCCGCGGCGGCATCTACTCCACCAGTGAAGCCGGCCAGGCGGCCGAGCACCAGGAGAGCTACCTGAAGGTGGTGTTCGGCTTCTTCGGCATCACGGACGTGCGCTTCGTGCGCGCCGAAGGCCTGGCCATGGGCGAACAGCAGAAGGCCCAGGCGCTGGAAGCCGCGGCCGGCGACATCCGCCGCGCGAGCACCGAGGCTGCGAACCAGGACAAGGCCGTTGCAGCCGCCTGATCCTGCCGCGCTTTGACAAAAAAGGCTCCGGAACCCGTGTGACAACGGGCTCCGGAGCCTTTTTCTTTCGAGGCCGGGCACGCGACCCGGCCCTGTCCTGGATCAAGCGACTGCAGCGGGCCTTTGATTCACCGACAGATCAAGTTCGTAGCCCAGGGCGGCAAAGGCGTCGGCCAGAGTGTCGATCTTGGTCGTGTGATGCAGATCCAGAATGCGCGTGACCTCCTGCGCCTTGATCCCCATGCGGCGCGCCAGGTCGACCGGCCGAGTGTTGCTTTCGACCACTCGATTGAGCAGTTCGACCTTGGTCGAGATCGATGGCGGAAGCGCCACGACTTCCTCGGTGCGCCTGGCCTTGGTTGGCGCGGGGACCGTGCGCCCCTCATCGAAATAGAAATCCATGGCCGTGACCAGAGCGTCGCGGGCCATTTCTCGCGCCTCTTCGAGGGTGTCGGCCTGAGTGATGGCTTCCGGGATGTCCCGGAACGTGACGACGTAGCCCCCTGCGGGGTCGGGCTCGAAGCGAGCCGGGAACTTCAACATTGCTTTCCACCTTTCATCGCGTCAAAAGACACGCCGGGCTGCCGTAAAGACCAGGTCAGGCGGCTAGGCCCCGAGGGGCCTGCCCGGTGACTCAGTTCAATCCCAGTTGCTTGAGGATGGCCCGTCGCGTGCCGTCCTTCAGTTCCTGGGAGGGGTGCCTTGGTAGCGTGGAGAACTTTCCCTGAGGTGGGCCTGCCAAGCGCATGCAGCCCCCGGCAGGCGACTCTTGCAGAAGGCGACGTCAGGCCGTGTGGATCTTCACCCACGCCACGTACTTCTCCACCCACCCCTTGAGGAATTCACGCGTCGATTCGATCCCCACGTGCCCCTTGTCGTCGAGCAGGCCTTCCTTGTTCTGCACGAAGGCCTCGGGCTGGCCCAGCGTGGGCACGTCCAGGTAGGCCAGGATGTTGCGCAGGTGCTGCTGTGCCATCGAGGTACCGAGGGCGCCGACCGAGATGCCGATGACGCCGGCCGGCTTGCCGGCCCAGGCGCTGTGGCCATAGGGACGCGAGGCGTTGTCGATGGCGTTCTTGAGCACGCCGGGAATCGAGCGGTTGTACTCGGGCGTGACGAACAGCACGCCGTCCGCCGCGGCAATCTCGCTCTTGAGGCGACGCACCGATTCGGCCTGGTTGGCGTCCTGGTCCTGGTTGTACAGGGGCAGGTCGTCGATGCGAACGTGCTCGAAGCTCACGCCGGCAGGCGCAAGGTTGGCCAGCGCCAGGGCCAGCTTTCGGTTGAGCGAATCCTTGCGAATGCTGCCGATGACCACGGCGATCTTGAGTTGGCTCATACGGTGGATCTCCAAGAAAAGAGAGGGTTGAGGGGAATCGATCGATCAATCAGTTCAAGGCACCGGCCGCGCGTTCTGCAGGCTCGCCTGCGTCACGCTCGCGCCCGGCGGCACGTCGGCCGTGATCCAGACGTTGCCGCCAATGGTGGCGCCGCGACCGATGGTCACGCGCCCGAGGATGGTGGCACCGGCATAGATGACCACGTCGTCCTCCACCACCGGGTGGCGCGGCAGGCCCTTTTGCGGGTTGCCGTCCGCATCGGTCGGAAAGCGCTTGGCGCCCAGCGTCACGGCCTGGTACAGGCGCACCCGTTTGCCGATGATGGCCGTCTCGCCGATCACCACGCCGGTGCCGTGGTCCATGAAGAAGCCCGCGTCGA
>JAFECZ010000212.1 GCA_018241905.1 Pseudomonadota bacterium | reverse complement strand
ATGCGCGCAAGCAAGCCGGCGCGCTCGGCGGGGGCCTGGCGGCGCCATGAACGCTGCGCCTGCCGCGCGCGATCGAGCGCGGCATCGACCGCACCCTCTTGCATCTCTTCGAAGATGGCCAGCGTCTGGCCGTTGGCGGGGTTGATCGAAAGCAGCATGAAGGGCTTCCTTGTCGAGTGGCTCGTTCATGAAAACTTTAGGCTTGCAACGCGGCAGGCGCAGCCTTGCATCCAGGTGCCCCCGGCCGCGCCATGGGGTTGGCGGCGCACGACCAATCGCGCTTGTGGGGTATTGCGCGCCGCACATCGCGCGTCGCGCATCCGGTGCCAGAATCGGCGCATGCATTCAGAACACGCGCAGTCCATCGTCGAGCGCTCGGTCGGCAACATGCTCGACCTCATTCGCGAGACCCTGGAACTCGACGTCGTGTTCGTCGGCGAATTCGTGGCCGACCAGCGCGTGTTCCGGCATGTGTCCAAGGACGAGAGCATGACCCTCATCGAGGTCGGCGGCGCGCATCCGCTCGACGTGAGCCTGTGCTGGCGCATTGCCAACGGTCGCTTTCCGAGCCTGGTCTGCAACGTGCGCGAAGTGGTCGATGAGTACGAATTGCCTCCCATCTACCAAAAGATCGGCGGCCATGTGGGCGTGCCGGTGCGCCTGGCCGACGGGCGGCTGTACGGCAGCCTGTGCGGCGCCAGCCTCAAGCCCTGCCCGCATCTGCAGGCGCAGGACGTGAAGCGAATGGAAATCGCGGCCCACGCCATTGCGCGGCTGCTCGCGCAGGCCGAGGGGCGCGACGTGATCGCGCTGGACGACTGAGCCGCCCCGGCCTCTAGAAGGGCGCGTCCGCCTCGGCGTCGGCCGGTGCGGCTGCAGCTTCGGGCTCCGAAGACCCGGCCGGCTTGTCCAGCAGGTTCAGCACCTGCTTGCGCAGCACCGCGATCTCGGCGTTGAGCTTGGTGTTCTCTGCCTTGAGTTCGGCCACGCGCTTGCGCAGGGTGACGAGCTCCTCGCTGTCGCTTGCCGATGCCGCCGCTGCCGCCGGTGCGGTTTCCGCGGCGTCGTCCGGCGCCTTGGCGCCTTCCTCGCTCTCGCGCGGCGGCTTGCGGCGCGCTTCGCGCACGCGCTTGGCCGCCTGTTTGAGTTCGTCCTTGCCGCCGGCTGCCGCCGCGGCCTGCTCTTCGGCCGGCAGGCTGGCCACGGCCGCCGCCGCGTTGAGCGACAACTCGCCCGACTTGACGGCCGCCACCACCTCGGGCGCCGCGCTCTGGTGGATCTTCTCGATCATCGCCACCTGCGTGCTGCGCAGCCGCGCCGCGCGGGCCAGCGATTCGCGCGTGTTCAGCGCGTCGCCCTCGGCTGCTGCCGCAGGCGCTTGTGCCGGTGCGGCCTGCGCTGCCGGGTCGGCCTGGGCCTCGGCCGGAGCCGCCGTCTCGGCCACGCGCTGTGCGCGCCGGGCCACCATGATCTCGCGCTTGCGCAAGGCCAGCACGCCGCGCTGGAAATCGGAGATGCTGCGGCGGCCCAGGTGCTGGTCGATCATCCACAGGTGGACGTCCTCCATGGACTGGAAGCGCGTGTTCTGCACCGTCTGGAAGGGCAGGTCGTGCTTCTTGCAGATGGAGTAGCGGTTGTGGCCGTCCACCAGTACGTCGCCCCACAGCACCAGCGCGTCGCGGCAGCCTTCGGCCAGCAGGCTGCGCTCGAGGGCTTCGTATTCCTCGGACGTCAGTGGATCGATATAGGCCTTGAGTTCTTCGTTGACGACGACGTCCATGGGAAATTCAGTTGCGCAAAAGGGGAGAGATTTTAGGCGGGGCGCGTTCGGGCGCTTGAAGTAGCGCCGGCCCTGGCTAGGACTGGGCCTTGAACGCCTCGGCCACCACGGTGGCCGCCTGCGCGTGGGTGGCGTCCAGCATCGCAGGCGGCTGCTTCGATCCGCTGAGATAGACCGCCATCAGGATCGGCGCGCGGCCGGTCGGCCAGGTGATGGCCACGTCGTTGGCCGCGCCGTTGGCGCCCGTGCCGGTCTTGTCGCCGGTGCGCCAGTCCCGGGGCAGCCCGGCGCGCAGCCTGGCCATGCCCGTCTTCGACCCCACCAGCCATTCGATGAGTTGCTCGCGCGAGGCGGGCGACAGCACCTGTCCGGTGAGCAGCCGCCGCATGGTCTGCGCCATGGCCGCGGGCGTGGTGGTGTCGCGCAGGTCGCCCGGCAGGTTGGTGTTGAGCGTGGGCTCGGTGCGGTCGCTGCGGGTGATGGAGTCGCGGCACGGCCCGCGCAGGAAGGCGGTGAGGCCGGCCGGCCCGTCCACCAGCGGGAACAGCAGGTTGGCCGCGCCGTTGTCGCTGACCTGCACCGTCGCCTCGCAGGCCTGGCGCGCGGTGATGAAGCCGTCTGCCAGGTGGGTCGCGGTCACGGGCGAGTAGGTGATCAGGTCGGCCTGGCGAACCGGCAGGCGCTGGTCGAGCACGCCCGGCGTGCGCTCGTTCAGGTGAAGCACCGCCGCAGCCAGCAGCAGCTTGAAGGTCGAGGCCATGGCAAAGCGCTCGTTGCTGCGCCAGCCCAGCGTACGGCCGCTTGCGGTGTCGATGGCGTGCAGGCCCACGCGGCCGCCGCTGCGGCGCTCGATGTCGGCCAGCGCGGCCTGGTGGGTGCCTGAGCCGGCCTCGGGCGTGCCTGCCAAGGCGCGCCGGGTCAGGACCAGGCCGGCGCTGCCCAGCAGCAATGCGCGGCGCGAGCAGCCGTCGCGGGTGGATGTAAATGGCGTGTTGGTCATGCAGGAAGTTCTTTCTGATCGCTTGCCCCGCACTAGACTGTGTCGAATAGGAGCCCATGCATCTTGACCGAGATCGAGTTCAAGTTCGAAATCCCCGAAGAGCGGCTGGCCGCGCTGCAGAAGGACCTTGCGCGCGCCAACACCACGCGCACCCATTTGCAGGCGCGCTACTTCGACACCGCCGACAGCCGCCTGGCGGGCAACAACGCCGCGCTGCGCCTGCGCAAGGAAGGCCGGCGCTGGGTCCAGACCGCCAAGGCGCTGGGCGATGGGCCGCTGCATCGGCTGGAGCACAACGCCGACCTGGGCGTGCCGCGCGCAGGCGTGGCCGTGCAGGTCGACGTGCAGCGGCACGCCGGCACGCCGGTGGGTGAAGTCCTGGCGCGCGTGCTGGAGGATGCGCCGCTGGTCGAGACCTTCGCCACCGACATCTGGCGCACCACGCGCCGCGCCCGCCTGGGCCGCAGCATCGTCGAGCTGGCGCTCGACATGGGGCGCGTCGTTGCGCCGGCAGCAGGCGGCAGGCCCGAGCGCGCCGCCGTGGTGCGCGAGCTGGAGCTCGAACTGGTCAGCGGCAGCGTGGCCGACCTGGTCGAACTGGCGCAGCGCTGGTCGCAGCGCCACGGCCTGTGGTACGGCACGGTCAGCAAGGCCGAGCGCGGCGAGCGCCTGCGCGAGGCGCAGCAGCATCCCGACCCGGCGCACGCCGGGGACCGCGCCGTGAAGGCCGCGCCGCCGCGTTTTCGCGATGCCGGCGGTGGCCAGGTCGAACTGGATGGGCCCGAGCTTCAGCGCGCCGTCGTGGCCGCCTGCCTGGCGCAGATCCTGCCCAATGCGACCGAGATCGCCGCCGGCAGCGGCGCGCCCGAACTGGTGCACCAGCTGCGCGTTGGCATCCGGCGCCTGCGCAGCGCGCTGCGCGAGCTCGACGCCGTGGCGCCGGGCCGCTTCGACACGGCGGCCTGGGAGCCGGTGCTTGTCGAATCCTTTCGCATCCTGGGCGCGCAACGCGACCGCGATGTGCTGGCCGACCGCTTGCAGCCTCATCTGCAGGCGGCGGGCGCTCCGCTGGTCGCGCTGCCCGAGGTGGACGCTGCGCAGCAGCCGCCCAGCCCCGGCGAGGTGGTGCGCGGCCCGGCCTTCCAGAAGCTGCTGGTGGCGTTGATCGGCTTTGCGGCTCCGCCCGAGGGTGCGATGCCGGCCGGCAAGGACGAAGCCGCGGCGCTGCGCAAGCAGCTGGCCCTGCGGCTGGACAAGCTGCACCGCCAGCTGCGCAAGGCCGGCAAGCGCTTCGAGCAATTGCCTGCCGGCGAGCAGCACCGCGCACGCAAGCGCCTCAAGCGCCTGCGCTACCTGTCCGAGTTCGTGGCGCCGCTGTTCGACAAGGCCAGGGCGCGGCGCTACGTGGAAGACCTGTTGCCGGCGCAGGACGCACTGGGCGACTACAACGACGACGTGGTCGCCATCGATGCGTACCGCGACGCCGCGGGGCAGGACCCGCGCGCCTGGTTCGCCGTGGGCTGGCTGGCGGCGCGGCAGCCGGCCGAGGCCAGCGCCTGCGCCAAGGCGCTGTGCGCGCTGGGCAAGGCCCGCAAGTTCTGGAAGTAGGGGCGCGCTGCCGGCACGAGGGCCGGCAGAATGTGGCGCATGCAATCCGCCTCTTCCAACCTCTTCGACGAGGCCTACTACCAGCGCTTCTACTACGACAAGAAGACCAGCGTGGTCGACCCCAAGCATGTCGAGCGCCTGGGCGCTTTCGTCTGTGCCTACCTGCAATACCTTCGCGTGCCGGTGCGCCGCGTGCTCGACGTGGGCTGCGGCATCGGCCTGTGGAAGGACATCGTTGCCCGGCACTTTCCGCAAGCCGCCTTCCACGGCGTGGAGCTGAGCGAATACCTGTGCGGGCGCTTCGGCTGGGAGCAGGGCTCGGTGGTGGACTACCAGGCCCGCCAGCCCTTCGACTTCGTGGTCTGCCAGGGCGTGCTGCCCTACCTGAACCCCACCGACCTCAAGCGCGCGCTGGACAACCTCGGCCGGCTGAGCCAGGGCGCGCTGTATGTCGAAGCCGTGACGCGGGAGGACTACGAGCGCGACGTCATCGATGAAGAGCTGACCGATGCGCGCATCTTCCGCCACCGTGCGCAGGCCTACCGGCACGGGCTGGCGCAGCACTTCCACGAGATCGGCGGCGGCGTCTGGCTGAGCCGGCAGGCCGAGGTGCCGCTGTTCTCGCTGGAGCACTCCCGCGAGTGAGGGCATTGCCGCCGGGGGCAGGGCCGCTCGCGCCGCACGGCTAGAGTGGCCCGATGATCCAGCGAAAGCTGCCGCAGCAGCCATCCGGTGCGGACACGCTTTTCGACCAGAACCAGCGCTTCTACAACGCGCTGTGGTCGCAAGCCCGCCTGGTCGAGCCCCAGCGCTTCAACACCTGGCCGCTGGTGCGGTCCCTGCAGCCCGAAGGCGCTCGGCGCCTGGAGGTCGGGCCGGGCCTGCGCCCGCGCCTGCCCATCGAGGGAACGCATTTCGTGGACATCAGCGCGCCGGCGCTGGCGGTGCTGGGCACGCGCGGCGGGCAGGCGGCAATGGCCGAGATCACGCGGCTGCCCTTTGCCGAAGGCACTTTCGATCTCGTGTGCGCGCTGGACATCGTCGAGCATGTGGACGACGGGGACGGCGCGCTGGCCGAGCTGGTGCGGGTGGCCAGGCCGGGCGGGGTGCTGCTGATCTCCACGCCGCTGCACCCGTCGCTCTGGACCGCCTTCGACGATCTCGTCGGCCACAAGCGGCGCTACCGGCCCGGGCAACTGCTCGAGCTGCTGGCCCGCAGCGGCCTGGACGTGGAGCGCAGCGCGGTGTTCGGCATGAAGCCGCGCTCGTCGCGCCTGGTCGACATGGGCATGTGGTGGCTCACGCATCACCGCGAACTGGCCATGAACACCTACAACCGGGCCATGATGCCGCTCGGGCTGCGCTTGCAGAAGCCGCTGCAGCTCGAGCAGGGGCTCATCGACATGGACGGCGTGGACGAGATCCTGCTCGTGTGCCGCAAGGGCGCCGCGCACTGAATGCCCGAGCCTTGGGGGGGCCGGGTCGACGACGGCCAGGCCCAGCCCGGAGCCGGAAGAAGCGGCCGGGCCCGCCCGGCTCAACGCTGCCGGCGCGCCGCGACTGCCTTGGCCAGGTTCTGCAGCACGGGCACCGTCTGCGTGAAGCCGATGCAGGCATCGGTGACCGAGACGCCATGCTTCAGCGGCACGCCGGCCACCAGGTCCTGGCGGCCTTCCTCCAGGTGGCTCTCGATCATCACGCCGGTGATGCGGCGCTCGCCCCCGGCAATCTGCGCGGCCACGTCCTCGGCCACCACGATCTGGCGCTGGTGCTGCTTGCTGCTGTTGCCGTGCGAGACATCGATCATCACCTGCTCGCGCAAGCCGTTGGCGGCCAGCTGTTCGCAGCTGGCCGCCACGTCCTGCGCGCAATAGTTGGGCGCCTTGCCGCCGCGCAGGATCACGTGGCAGTCGGCATTGCCGCGCGTCTCGAAGATGGCGGCCATGCCCATCTTGGTCATGCCCATGAAGGCGTGCGGCGCACGGGCGGCAAGAATGGCGTCGGCCGCCACCTTGATGCTGCCGTCGGTGCCGTTCTTGAAGCCCACCGGGCAGGAGAGGCCCGAGGCGAGCTGGCGGTGGCTCTGGCTTTCGGTGGTGCGCGCGCCGATGGCGCCCCAGGCGATCAGGTCGGCAATGAACTGGGGGCTGAGCAGGTCCAGGAACTCGGTGCCGGTGGGCAGGCCCAGCTGGGTGAGCTCCAGCAGCAGGCGGCGCGCGCGCTCCAGCCCTTCGTTGATGGCGAAGCTGCCGTCCAGGTGCGGGTCGTTGATGTAGCCCTTCCAGCCCACGGTGGTGCGCGGCTTCTCGAAATACGCGCGCATCACGATCAGCAGGTCGTCCGACAACGCGTCGGCCTGGGCCTTCAGGCGGTGGGCGTAGTCCAGCGCCTGGTCGTGGTCGTGGATGGAGCAGGGGCCTACCACCACCACCAGCCGGTCGTCGCGGCCGTGCAGCACGTCGGCGATGGCGCGGCGGCTTTCTTCCACCAGCGCCAGGGTGCCGCTGCCCACCGGCACGCGCTCCTGCAGCAGCGCGGGGGTGATGAGGGGGCGGACGGCGCCGATGCGCACGTCGTCGATGCGGGTGGTGTCCAGGGTGCTGTCGCGCGAGCCGACTTCGGCGTCGTGGAAGGGGTTGTCGATCTGGGTCATGGGGCGCTCGGGGTGGGGGATTTGCCCGCCATTGTCGCAAGCCGCCGATGGTCGGCCCGGGCTTGCCTTTCTGCCACGAGGCTTTCACAGTGGCAGCCCGGCGCACTGGCATAGTGCAGCACTGGATTCCCGCAATCCGAACAACCTGGAAGGAGCCATAAGAATGTCCACCAAGGCAACAGGGACGGGGCAGCCGAACGAGCGCCTCGAGGAAGTTCTCAAGATCATCCAGGCCAAGGTGGCCGACCCCGCGTCGGCGCGACCCCTGGCCGCCTTCGTGCGCGAATATTTCGGCCAGGTCGACCCCGAGGACCTGGCCGAGCGCCAGGCGGCCGACCTGTACGGCGCGACCATGTCTCACTGGAGTTACGCGCGCAAGCGCGAGCCCGGCCAGACCAAGGTGCGGGTGTTCAACCCCAGCATTGCCGAGCACGGCTGGCAGTCCACCCACACCATCATCGAGATCGTCAACGACGACATGCCCTTCCTGGTCGATTCGGTGACCATGGAGGTCAACCGCCACGGCCTGACGCTGCACCTGATCATCCACCCGCTCATCGGCGTGAAGCGCGACGCGCAGGGCCAGCTGGTGGACGTGGGCGCCGGCGATGCGCAGCGCGAATCCTTCATCCACGTCGAGGTCGACCGCGTGGCCGACCCCAAGCAGCTGGAAGCGCTCACGGCGGACCTGTCGCGCGTGCTGGGCGACGTACGCGCGGCCGTGGCCGACTGGCAGAAGATGCAGCACCGCGTGCTGGAAATCGTCGCTGCGCTGGAAAAGCAGAAGCTGCCGATTCCATCCGAGGAGCTGTCCGAAGACCTGGCCTTCCTGCGTTGGCTGGCCGACGGGCACTTCACCTTCCTGGGCCATCGCAGCCACGACCTGGTGGCGCAGGGCAACGAGGACACGCTGCAGACCGTGCCCGGCTCGGGCCTGGGCATCCTGCGCGAAACGGTCAAGGACCCGGGCGTGGCCTTTGCGGCCTTGCCGCCCAAGGTGCGCGCGCTGGCGCGGCTGCCGCAGTTGCTGGTGATTACCAAGTCCACCTCGCGCTCCACGGTGCACCGGCCGGGCTACCTGGACTACATCGGCATCAAGCGCTTCGACGCGGCGGGGCAGGTGGTGGGCGAAGACCGGTTCCTGGGCCTGTTCACCCACACCGCGTACAGCGCGAGCCCGGTCGACATTCCGCTGCTGCGCAAGAAGGTGGCCGACGTGCTGCTGCGCGCGGGCCTGCCGCCGGCCAGCCATTCGGGCAAGGCGCTGGTGAACATCCTGGACACCTACCCGCGCGACGAGCTGTTCCAGACCGGCGGCGACGAGCTGCTGGCCACCGCCGTGGGGGTGCTGCACCTGGAGGAGCGCCAGCGCTTTCGCCTGTTCGTGCGCAGCGAGCCCTACGAGCGCTTCGTGGTGTGCATGATCTACGCGCCGCGAGAGAACTACACCACCGAGCTGCGCCAGAAGTGGCAGGCCATTCTCGAGCGGGCATTCAACGGCCAGGGCTCGGAATTCAACGTGCACCTGTCCGAGTCGATGCTGGCGCGCATCCAGATCACGGTGCGCACGCGCCCCGGCGAGATCCCGCCCTACGACGTGCGCGAGCTGGAGC